>CAXGRO010000409.1:0-5524 GCA_964012055.1 uncultured bacterium | reverse complement strand
CTCGCGCACCGACCACGGCGAAGAGCAGAACGACGGCCGCGAACACCCCATCACCTCGGCCATCTTCCGCCTGCCCATCGACACCCGCGACCTGTTCTTGCCCAACAACGAAGAAGGCCTGAAGGACTACCTCTACGCCGACGGCGTGCGCAACAGCTTCGACATGGCCTTTGCCCCCAACGGCGACCTCTTTGCCCCCGAAAATTCCGACACCCGCGACAACCCCGAAGAACTCAACTGGATTCGCCAGGGGCACCACTACGGCTTTCCCTGGCGCATTGGCACCGAAGACACGCCGCAGCAATTTGCCGACTACGACCCGCCCGACTCCGACCCGCTACTGGTGCCGGGCATCAATATGGAGCGCACCTTTCACAACGACCCCGACTACCCGCCGCCGCCGGCCGGCGTCGTCTTCACCGACCCGGTGCTCAACGTGGGGCCCGACGCCGACCATTTTCGCGACATCGACGGGCTCATCAAAGACGCCAGCAACGAGGGCATAAAACTGGGCACCTTCACGCCGCACAGCTCGCCGCTGGGCATCGTCTTTGACGTCGGCATGAATCTGGGCGGCGAGTTCACCGGCGACGGTTTTTGCATGAGCCAGAACGACAGCACCTTGCGCAAGTACGCGCCGTTTTTGGACCCGGGCGAAGACCTGCTGCATCTGGAGCTGACAAAAATCGAAGCGGAGGAGCGCTACGAGGTGAGCATAAGGCGGCTAGTGCGCGGCTTTACCAGCCCGGTGGACGCGGTGCTGCTCGACAATAAGATCTTTGTGATCGAATGGAACAGCAGCGGCAAGATATGGGAGATCACCCTGCCCAAACGCACCGCCACGGCCGTCGGCGAAACACCCGCCGTGCCCACCTCTTTTGAACTGGCGCCCAACTATCCCAATCCATTTAACGCCTCGACCACTATATCGTACACCTTGCCGCGCGACGGCCACGTGCGTTTGGCCGTCTACGACACCGGCGGCCAAAAAGTGAACGAGCTAATCGACCAGCGCCAGGTGCGCGGCTCACATCGCATTACCTGGGACGGGACTGATCGGAAGCAAAAAAGAGTGGCGTCGGGACTTTATTTGAGTGTACTGGAGTTTGGTGGCCAGCGACAAATAAGCAAAATGCTTTTGTTAAAGTGACGCGACAAAAACTGTTTTCAGCGCGTCGGAGAGAATTTTTTTCCTGTAGTAGTCTCGCCTTTTAGGGAATTGTTCACAGAGAAAAATACCGCTCGATGCGATTATCTTTATCAGGTTGCGCTATTTCCGCACCAAACCCGGCAAAGCGCCGGGCGCGGTCGAGGAAGATTTACACAAGGAGGTAATGGCGCATGGATGCAGTACATGGAGCGGCTCACGCGGCCGCAGCGAGTCAACTCCAGGCACCCCCAGGCCGCCGCACAACGGTCAGGCCCCTCCAGCAGCCCAGCAACAAAGCCAGAATAGCCCCCAGGCTTTGCAGTTGGACCAGGAGAACGGCAAAGGTAATCTGGTAGATACGCTCGCCTATATGTAGCTGCAAACACCCCAAGAAAACAAAAAAGGGCGGCGACCGTTAGAGGTCGCCGCCCTTTCTCTTTTTCCAACCGCGCTCAATGGCCAATCGCAAAATCGTTACGCCCGGTGCGATCTGTGCCCCGCATTAAAAAGAGCGGCCGTTGTGAATGGTCAAAGGGAAATTTCAGATCGCGGTGTTGTTGCGCGGCGCGCCGGTGATTAAAAAAAGATGTGGTCGGCATAAAATTCATCGCCAGGGCGCGGCGCAGTTTATCGGATAGATTGGCCTGCGATCCATGCACCATAAAAACGTCGTGAATGGCCAGTTGGCCCGCTTTTAAGGTCATATCAATGACGTTGTACTGGTCAATTTCGCCGGCGCCGATCTCCTGGTTGATCAGCAATGTAGCGCTGGCATTTTCCCGGTGCGGCAATAAACGCTGTTGCCGGTGCGATCCCCTGATATAACGCAAACAACCGTTCTCCGTTGAACAATCGTCCAGGGCAATCCACACGCGGCAGGTGGCCATCGGCTCAACCGGCCAGTATTCGCCGTCCTGATGCCAGGGCACTTCCTTGCCGTCGTGCGCGGGTTTGCCAAAAAACGTCATATTCCACAGGGCAAAGTCGGGCCCGAGCACCTGTTCGATCAGGTCGAGCAGAGCGGGGTTGCGGGCGTACTGAATAAAGCCGGGGGCGTGGTCCAGCAGGGTGGCGCAGAATTCCCTAAAAGCAACGTCGCGCCGCGCTAGTTCGTCGGTGTCGCGGCGCATGGCCGCCAGCATATCGTCGGGCACGGTGTAATTGGGAATGACATACCCGTCGTCGTGGTATTGCGCTATCTGCGTTTGCGTCAACATAAAACAGGATCGTCTTCACCATCGCCACAAGAAATAGAAAATACCAGCACAAATGGCATTAATCGAAAAATACTCATGGCGCATTTCTCTCCTTAATCGACCATAGATTCGCTCAACCAGCCCGGCGCTTCATCGTCCCACGAATTAAACCAACGCCAGTTCCATACGACCTGCTTGGCCGGCATCTCCACTTCGTACTGCACACCCGCGGTAAAGGGCAAAATGCGCGTCTTATCGCCAATGCCCTCTCTGAGGTCCTCTATAAAGGCAAACGGGTCGTCTATATTGGGCGGCCAGTGTCCCTCGGGAATGGGGTCTGACTTGCGATCGGTGCGGTAGTGAATGGGGATGAAAAAGCGCGGCTGGATGTAGTCCAAAAATTCGCCCATCACTTCAAACTGGCGCGGTTGCGTCTGGCCGGGACTGCTGCCCAGTCCCAATTTCATATGGATGAGAAAATCCACCCGCCCCCGCAAATTCGCCAGCGCCGGGTACGGCGCCTGCGGGTCGCCGGTGTGGTAGAAGGAAACTTGCTTTTCTTTGTGGGTGATCAAATAACCGCAGGTCGGCAGGTCGGGCGAAGCGCTCTCGCCGCTTTCAAAGGCCTCTACCTCAATCGGCCCCAGGTCAAACTCAAAAGGGCCGGGAAAGCTGCGCTGGTCGTCGGCAAGATACTTGGGATAAACTTCCTGAATCTTGTCGCGCGGCACGTGTTTGTCCACCGGCAGCAGCTCTTCATACAGGGGGTGTTCCTGGCCGTAGATCAAACAGCCGATGCTGACGAAGAGCTTTTTGAAGCGGTCGCCCTGGCACAGCTTGCGCAGCGTTTTGGGGTGGCAGTGGTCAAAGTGCTCGTGGCTGATAAAGATGTAGTCGTAGATGGGCTCGGCGCGCTCGAGATCGGCGCCGAATAAATACGGATCCACGGCAATGTTGACATCGCCCAGCAACATCTCAAAGCCGCCACAGCCCCACCACTTCAGATAGATGTTTTCCATGTGTAAGCTTCCAGTATAAGGGCCACTATTTCGGCAATGACATCCAACTCGACGACACCCTACAAGACAAATTCGTGCATGTCGTCGATCCACTTAAAGCCCGGGCCGGGCAGTTTATTGGCGCCGCCCATCACAAAAATGCGCTCGCCGACGGTAGCGGCATCCAGCCAGGCTTTCCTTTCGGGCATGGGCGCTTCGCTGCTCCAGCTGTCCGTTTTGATGTCGTATATTTCGGTCTCATTGGCGTAGTGGCCAATGGGATCGTCGCTGAGGTTGTGGTGGCCGCCACAGGTAAAGATTCCGCCGTCGGCCATCAGGGTGATGCCCATCGATTCCCGGCGCGTGAACATGGGGGCCAGCTTTTCCCACTTGCCCACGTCCGGGTCCAGCACGTGCGCGTCGAGCAAGTACGACTCGTCGCGCGGCTGGTTCTGGCGGTGCCCCCCAAAGACGTAAATTTTGTCGTCTGCGGTTATGGCGTTGGGGCCCTGGAGGCAATAGGGAAAGGTGGGCCCCGCCGCCCATTCGCCGCTCTGCGGGTCGTACACATCCACCGCGTCAAACTGGCGCCCGTCGGTCATGCTGTTGCCGCCGATGATGTAGACCTTGCCCTTGCAGGCCGCCAGCGTCACCCCAGCGCGCGACCCACTGGGCGCGGGCGCCAGCACCGACCAGGTCTGCGTTTCCAAATCGAGCACTTCCAGCGCATCGCGCGGCGTAAAGTGGTTTTCGTCGCCGCTGCTCTTCTTTTCCTCAGGCGTGCGAATGGTCTTGCCGCACCCCACGTAAATTTTGCCGTCCAGCAAAGCCGCCCCCAGCCACCCCCGCGCCGTGGGGATGGGCGGCCCGGCACTCCACGTATCCGTCCCCACGTCGTAAATCTCCACCACGTCCAAGGTCAAATCGTCCGCCCCCGAAATGGCATAAATCTTATCGCCCACCGCAATCGACTGCAAATCGTGCCGCGGCGTCGGCATCGGCGCCCGCTGAATCCAGCTCCCCATACAGATCTTCTCCCGGGCCGCCCTCCGCGGCCACAAAAAATAAGTGACAAATTTAGAACCGATCCCACCCAACTCAACAATCGAGACAAATTATATAGTCTCTTTTCACACACCCAGTCAAGCTCCCATCAACCCAACGCAGTCACCCCCCATACGTCAGCTGGCGTGGTTGGGTAGCGGTTTTGCCGGCGGTGTTTTGTGAGTCCCAGCCGCCCTTTGCCCCAGACCACTCCCCCACAAAACACCGCCGGCAAAACCGCTACCCAACTACGCCACCAAGCAAACCCCTCACCGGCCGCACCACCTCCCCCGTCTCCGCCGACTCAATCGCCGCAAACAACATGCTCAACGAATGCAAATTGTCCCCGCTGTGCGTCAAGGCAGGCTCGCGCGTCTCCAACGCCCGCGCAAAAGCCGCCCAGGTGTCCACCTCAGGCGACTCGGGTTCAATCAACTGCGGCTCTTCCCCATCTGCGTGCCCCTGCCGCGTCTGCAACACCAGGCGCTTGTCGCCCACCTGCAACTGCCCATCGCTGCCGTAAATCTGCACTTTGCAAATATAGCCCACCGGCTCGAGAAGCTCGCGAATCGACGCCGTATAACTGACCGTCACCAGCCCGCTCATATTGAGCACCGCCACCGCGTCGGTGGCCGCCGTAATCTCCAGCCCCGTCTCCTGCGCCGGCCAGTCGCGCACGTAGAGACTTTCGCACTCCCGGCCGCTCAAATAGCGCACCAGATCAAAGTGGTGGACGGCCAAGTCTTGCAAAATCAAATGCGGCAATTGGCTGCGGTAGCCGTGCCGGCACACGTCGGAGTGCACCGAAAAGTGGAAGTCCATACGCCGCACCCGGCCAATTGCCCCCTCGTCCAACAAGCGCCGCGCTGCGTAATGGCAGGGGTGCCAGCGCAACTGGTGGTGCACCATCAGCATGCGATCTTTATCCACCGCGCTGTAGTGCATGCGCGCCGCATCGCGCAAATTCTCGGCCATGGGTTTTTCGCAAATCACATCGAGGCCGACGTCGAGGCATTGCAACGTCAGCGGCGCGTGAAAGGCGTCGGGCGTGGCAATGAGCGCGGCATCAGCTGGCGCGCTCTCCAGCGCCTGAGAAAAATCCTCAAACGTCGGGGCGCCGGTCTTTTGGGCAAAAA
>CAXGRO010000408.1:0-5526 GCA_964012055.1 uncultured bacterium | reverse complement strand
CTCAAATAACCAACCCCATCTCACAAAAAACTGCCATGCTAACCCCATCGCAAATCGCCCACTTCAACACTTTCGGCTTCCTCATCCTCCCCCAGGCCTTCACCCCCGCCGAAATGCAAGACATCATCAACGAGTCCAACGACCTGTGGCACCAAGACCGCCACAACCAAACCGCCACCGGCCACCAGCATATAGTCCCCTTCGTCGAGATGTGCCCCCTCCTGGCACAACTGCCCGAAGACGACCGCATTTACCAACCCGTCGAACAACTACTGGGCCCCGGCTTTGTCTGGGGCGGCTCCGAAGGCAATAAGGGCAGTTTCAACGAAACCAACGACCACCAGTGGCACAGCGACCGCGCCGGCGAATTAGAGCTCCAGTACACCCGCATCAAAATTATGCTGTACTTCCAGCCGATGCACAAAGACAACGGCGCCCTGCGCCTCATCCCCGGCTCACACCACCCTAACTTCCACCAGCAACTCCTGGTGTTGCAACCCCAGCAACAGGAAACCAGCTTTGGCGCCTTTGGCGTGCCCGGCCCCGAATTGGCCTGTTTTCCGGTCGAAGTGGCACCCGGCGACATCGTGCTCTTCAACCAATACCTCTTCCACGGCGTCTACGGCAAACAAGACGGGCGCAGCTACATCGCCATAAAATTCGCCGCCCGGCCCACCTGCCAAAACCACATCGCCTCGCTGAAGAAACACAAACAGGACGCCTCCACCCTGCACGACAGCTTCCGCCACAGCCGCCACCCGCGCATCCAGGGCATGGTGGAACACCTCCTGGACTGGGAAGAAAACTAACCTATACGCCGCAAAACGCCGAAAAACCGCCGTCCACTGGCACCACCGCGCCAGTGACAAAGGTCGCGTGGTCCGACAGCAGCCACATAGCGGCACCGACGATCTCGCGCGGGTCGCCAAAGCGCGCCATGGGCACGTTTTGCAAAATGGTCTGCCCCCTAGCGGTCAACTCCTCCGTCGCCTCGTCGATCAGCAAAAACCGGTTCTGCTCGGTGACCATAAAGCCGGGTGCTATGGCGTTGACTCGTATGGCCGCGGCGTATTCGCTGGCCATGTACACCGCCAGCCAGCGCGTAAAACTGTCGGCCGCCGCCTTGCCGTTGGAATAGGCCAGGGCGCGCGACAGCGGCAACCCCCCGCCGATGGAAGTGATGTTGAGCACCGCCCCGGCCCCCTTGTCGGCAAAAACGCGGCCCACCGCCTGCGACGGCACCACCGCGCTCAGGTAGTTCAGGTCTATGACCATCTTCACCGCCTCGGGATCAATGTCAAAGAAAGGCAACTCCGGCGAAGTGGTTGTGTCCTTGTGACTGCCGCCGGCGCCGTTGACCAGCAAATCGACCGTGCCAAAGTCCTCCAACGTGGCCGCCAGCGCCGCCGCCACACTCTCCTTGTCGGTTGCATCGCACGCCTGCACCCGCGCCTTGCCCGCCGCCCCGGCGTTGATCTCATCGGCCTTGCTCTGCGCCGCCGCTAACGACAAATCCCATATCGCCACCTGCGCCCCGGCGCTGGCCAGCTCGCGGGCAATCTCGCCGCATATCGCCCCGCCCGCGCCGGTCACCACGGCGCATTTTCCAGAAAAATCAAACATGCCTTGCTCCTTTACCGACTCCTAACTCGCCTCTCCTTGCAATCTAGAAAGCACGTAGCGATCTTCCACTTCCCGGTAATATCCCTTGATCATTTCGCGCGTATTAAACCCCCACTTCTCGTACAGAGCAATGGCCGCCTCATTCCCCGGATCGACCGTGAGAAAAACCGATGCGCCTTTCTCGTCTATCTCTTTGAGCAAGACTTCAAATAATTGGCTGCCTATTCCCTGGTCTCTAAAATCCCTCTGCACAAAAACCTTGTGCAGACAATAGCGCTCGTCCAAACACGGGAACGCCACAATCGCCCCCACTATCTGAGCCTCTACTTCGGCACAGAACATAATTGCGTGTTCCGTCCACAACCGCCATATGTGTTCGCCGTCGGGAATGAATTCGGCATTCTCGCTTTCCTTCCATGCCTCCCTATCCAGGGCGGCAATGGCGAGGAAGTCTGCCGGAACCGTCCGTCGTATTTGCATCGACTAAAGTCCTCCAAAAAGTGACTCAAGACCTATCCGTAAATCAACTCTTTCCCCTCTTTATGTGGCACGTCAATCGCATAGAGCTGCTGCAAAATTCAGCAGGCTCCGATGCATTTTCCGGATAAAACGATATATCCTCACCTATATTTGTCGGCACTCTTTATTATGTACATGAGAAGTACAGCCTTTGCCAGCACTTCAACTCCGCTCCGCCTTGCGAGCCACTATCATATCGGACGCAATAAACTCGATCTCTTCGCAACCGGCTTGCCGCAGCCATTCCCCATATTCCCCACGCGTATAGGCCTGGCCCTCCTCGTAGATGTTAATGAATACCAGATTGAAAGTAACCGTCTCCGGAGGTCCAAGCCTCGAGTTGTCCAATATGTCGCCCATAATATAAACCCGCCCGCCCGGATTGACGGCGGCGCAAACGTGTTCGAGCGCACTGCGGGCGCGTTGGGGCGACAGCACCTGGATGAAATTCTTTAAAATCGCCACATCAAAGCGGTCCTCCAATTTCTGCTCAACCCAATCGACGGCCACCACCTCAACCCGGTCCGCCGCACCGGCCTTGTCCACAAAACGCCGGGCAATGGGCACCACCCGAGGAAGATCGGTCACCACCGCCCGCACCTGGGGCGCAGCTTCAGTCACCCCAATAGCAAACCCGCCCGAGCCGCCGCCCACGTCCAGCAAGGTGCGACAGCACGACAGATCGCAGTCCGCCGCAAACGCCCGCCCCCCCGCCACAGCGCGCGGATGCAAACCGCGCAGAAACTCCTCCAATTGTTCCTCCGACATGGTGGAAAAATCGTGTTTCGCCTGCGACATACCGGTACGAATCGACTCGGCTGTCCTCAAGGTCGCACTCCACAAGTCGGCCCATAGGTGGTGTCGTTCGCCCATAAAATCCGGCCGCCCCCGCACCAAAAACTGATCGGCCTCCGGCGCGTTGGAAAACAACTCGTCTTCCAGCTCCAACAACCCCACCGAGACCAGCGCGTACAGCAGCGGCCCCAGCCTGGCCTCGTCGGCCCCAATAGCTGCGGCAATCTGCGCCACACTCAGGGGGCCCTCCTTGAGCGGCGTAAAGACGTCTAACTGCATGCCGGCCAGCATGGCAAAAGAGGAATACGCCGAATCGTTGAGCCGCTCCAGGATCCCGGCGCTGGACAATGGACCACTCATAAGCTATCTCGCTAAAACGGCAACCAGGTATCGTCCAAAACCTTTTCGCTGGTACCTACGGAACGATTTGTTATATCCAACCCTGTTCTATCGCCACCGGCGACCCAGAGCGCTGCGCCGTCCAATTGGGGCCGCTCTCCAGCATCACCTCCTGCCCGGTCATCTGCGACTGCTCGGCGGCAAAGAGAATCTCCATGATGTGGCGCCCCCACTCCCCGTGCGCCGGCGGCTCGAGGCCCTTTTCAATCGCCTCGGCAAAACTCTTCCACTCGTGGTACATGCTGCTGGGCGGCTCCTCAAACGGCACGTCTTCCCACTGGTCGCCCTTGCCTACTTTGACGTATTTCTCCCCACCGTGCTCGTTAAAGCGCAGCGTGCCGTTGGCGCAGATAACCTGGCACTCAAAATTGGGCGCCCCGTCGGCGTAGCCCACCGCTATGGCCACCCCCGCCAGCCCGTTCTTATAGCGAATAAACGCCGTTGCCGCATCGTCGGCCGCCTGGTAGTGGGAGCGCGCCCCGATCGCCGCCGACACCGACAGCGCCTGCGACGCCATCACCCATGACAGGCGGTCCACCGTGTGCACCCCGTTGGTCAGCCACATGCCGCCACCGTGGAAGCGGCTGCGGTACTGCGGCCGGCGTCCGGCGTAACTCCAATTCTTGGACATGTACGAAACGGCCGTGATCAGCGGCCCCAACTCGCCCGAGTCGAGAATTTCTTTGGCCTTCACGCTGGTGCCGTAAAAATGCTGCGACAATCCCACCATCAGCTTGACGTTATTGGCCGCCGCCGCCTCGACCATATCGTCGCACTGCTGCAGCGTGATGGCCATAGGTTTTTCCACCAGCACGTGCTTGCCGGCGTTGCACGCCTGCACCGTCAACCGGTGGTGTAGCTGATGCCCCAGCACCACGGCGACCGCGTCCACCTCGTCGTCCTCCAGCATTTCTTCGTGCGAGCCGTAGCCTTTGGGAATATCGTATTTATCCATGTACTCGCGCCGCTTTTCCTCAAAGAGATCGGCTACCGCCACCACTTCCACATTGTCCAGAGTGGCAATCGCCTCGCAGTGAGAGCGCGCAATGCCGCCCAATCCAGTAATTCCAACTCGCAGTTTTCCCATTGTATTATCCTCCCTTTATTTGGTTAATTCCACAGCGACAATCTCGTTTTGCATCTTGCGCAATTCGAGTAATTCCGTATCGGGCAATTCCACAGCGTCAAAAGTTATCGTGCCGTCTTCGGGTATATCGCGGGTCAATACCGCTCCCTGCGACAGCCCTATGGGCAACAAATTTTCATCCCTGGCCACCGCCGCTTTGTCGAGCAAACCGTAGGCACAATAACCGCCCTCGCCGTCGAGCACTGTGCCGGCAGCCAGCGGCTTCTTGGCCGCCGACACCACCTCGGCAAATTGGCCGATGGGATGCCCGCACGTCTCGCCGTTGAGCACCATGCGCGCAATAGTTATGGGCATTTCGTGGCCAATCCAATGCTGCGGCCGGTAAATCATGCCATAGCCACTGCGCTGGCCAATAATCTGTCCGACAATTTCTCCGTACGACCCCAACGATTCCATAATAAAAGGCACCTGCCCGTCGACGACGCAGTAGAGCCCCCCGCGAATATTGCGCTCGACCGCCACTTCGTCCTCGTCGATGGAACTGATCGCCTCGACCACCCCCTCCTGACCCAACACCCCACCTTTATCCCGGTGACACAATTTGTCGGGAATTTCCCGCAAATCGGCACTGGGAAAGTGCATGCCGCGCACGTCCGGCACCAGCCCGGTCATATTGGCCAGACAGGCCATCTCGATAGCGTGTTTGGTCCCGTCCAAAAAAGACCCGAACATCTGGGCGTTGTAGTCCTCCCCGGTAAACCCGTACAACCCCGCCACGTCGTCGGGCGTCGCCTTCCTAAAAGACGTTTTAAAACGCGTACCCTTGCCCGCAGCCACCACCCTAAACCCCAGCGCCCTGGCCCAATCCCACAACTCAAAAGCGATGGACGGCTCATCCCCGTACGCCGCACTATAAAGCACCCCCGCCTCATCCGCCAACTTCCTCAATTGGTACCCCACCACCACGTCCGTCTCCACCGTAACCATCACCACGTGCTTGCCCTGCGCAATGGCATAGCGCGCGTGCGCCGCCCCCACTTCCACGTTCCCCGTCGCCTCAATCACCACGTCGACCCCGCTCTCCATCATCGCCTGAGCACTGG
>CAXGRO010000407.1:0-5531 GCA_964012055.1 uncultured bacterium | reverse complement strand
CCCCACAATAAGGTGCCGCCGTCCGAGCTCATCGACCTGAGCAAAGAGGCGCTGGCACCGGTGCGCCAGGGCGGGGTGGTCTTCCACCACTCCCACAGCCTGCACACCTCGCACCGCAACGAGTCGGACCGCTGGCGCCGCGCCTACGCCACTCACTGGGTGACGGCCGAGGTGACGAGCGAAAATTCCACCCTCGACAATCCCTATTTCAAGTTAGAGACCTTTCCATCTTAAAGCCTCTTGCCCGAGGAGCGCAATATGAGTTTTGGCATTACCAAGACGATTCCCGCCGAGCGCGGCGAAGCCGCTGTGGACGCTTTGTACGACGGCAGTTTCAAGGAATTTGAATTTCATATGGCCGGCACGCCCAGCAAGCTCAAGGTGGGCGATTACGTCTATACTATTTTTAACAATGAGATTCGCGGTCGGCTCAAGATTAAAGAGTTTGTTGGGGGGGCGACCAATCCCAAGTCGGGGAAGCCGCGGACGTTGATTATGGTGGAGGCGCCGGGGGAGTGGTTGGATAAGCCTATTGCGCGCAAGGGGCATCAGGGGACGCGTTATTATGATGGGGCGGAGTGGGCTTAGGTTTGTGTGGAGCGTAGTCCTGCTAGGGGGACGGTCCGGTAGAGGAGGGTCCCTCGCTCATGACGCTCAATTCTTAGAATTGGTGGTCTTCGGCTCTCGCTGGGCATCCCTGCCCTTTGAAATCCGCTCTGGGACCCTCTCCTACCGGACCTCCGCATACGTAGTTTATCTGCGCTAGAAATGGGGTAAGAAGTATGCGAGGCAGGGGGGCTTGCCTCCACAAAACACCAGAGATATCTGGGTATAGCTGTCAAGCCTTTTTTGCCATTTTAGACGGCAACACCCCCACCCCCGGACACCACCAAGCAAGCCCTCGCAAACCTCACCAAACTCAGAAAGGAAGACCTGTGACACAAATCATGACGGATAGGGAACTGTTAGAAGCGTTGGACCTGGAATGTCCCGGGTTGGAAGAGGTGGGGGCGGCGCTGGCGGCCGGTGATGTTGAAGCGGCCAAGGAGACATTTGTTCTCTATTTGCGGACGCGGAAGGAAGTAGAGCCGGCGCCGGGGAGTGTGGGGGAAGATCATATAGAGGCGATTTCAGAGGCGGGGGAGGCGCTTATCCGGCAATATGCTGAGGGGGATGAGGATTGGTTTGCGGTGGAGGACCCGGGGGAAATTCCGGAGCGGCTTACCAGCACGCAGGTCATGGGGAAGAATGATCACCATCAGTTGGTAAGTTTGGCGCAGGCGTACTGTGATACGGGGAACGGCAAATACGCTTTGGGTTGCGTGGCGGCGATGCGCAAGTGGGTTGAGCAGGCGGCGCCGCTACCGCAAGAAGCGCCCACCGGCAGGGCGGCGGCGGCGTGGCGGACCATCTATTACAGTTTGCCGCGACTGGGCAGTTGGACGCGGGCGCTCTTTATGTTGCGGGACTGTGAGGACTTGGCGGTTGAAGACTGGGTTGAAGTGTTTAAGGTTATTTTGCACCACTTGCGCTATGCGATGGGCAATGAGGTGCCGGGCATGCCCAATATGGTGATTCACTTGTTTGAGAAGCGCATTGAGCTGGGGCACCAATGGCCGGAATTGGCCGAATCCAAAGAGTGGATCGATAAGGGGGTGCAGGGGCTAGACGCGTTGTTGGACGACTATTTTTATCCAGACGGGGCGTACATTGAGTTGAGCTATTTTGCCCACGAAGTGTTTGTGCGGGTGGCGCAGCAGGGTGACAAGGGGCTGGAATTGCCGCCGGACTTTGGCCAGAAGGTGGCGCGCATTTTTGACTTTCCTGCCTACATGGTCAAACCCAACGGGGCCTACCCGTCGGTGAACGACAATTATTCGGCGCAGGACCCCGAGCAACTGCCCGAGCGGCGCGGCGGGCTGGTGGAAATGGGGTTGCAGTTTACCGGCCGCGACGATTTGCGCCACATCGACACCTTTGGGCAGGAGGGGGCGTCGGGGCAGACGTCGTGCGCTTTCCCCTACGCCGGCTTTTACGTGATGCGCAGCGACTGGTCGGCGCAGGCGCGCTACCTGGTTTTTGACGGCGGCTTGAGCGCCGGCGGCCACAATCACGTCGACAAATTGAACTTTGAACTCTACGCCTACGGCAACACCCTGGTGACCGACAGCGGTTGCGGCGGCCCCTGGGCCTCGGCCTGGCGCAGCGACTACTTTGTGGGCACGGCGGGGCACAACACTATTATGGTAGACGGCCGCGGCCAGGTGGCCGGCGTGCCGCTCTTTGCCATCCCCTCGCTGACGGGGCGCACGCCCTGGCACCAGATTGCGCCAGACCCCCTGCCCAACGCCTGGGTGAGCGGCACCCACTTCGACTACGCCGCCAGTCGCTACGCCAACGGCTACGCCACCTACGGCTCGGAACAGAGCCGCCTGCGCGGTTTTAACTACGAGCGCCGCCGCGTCGACGAGGTGGCCGCCATGCAGCCGTGGACGCAGACCCAGAGCGGCGATTTAAAAGTGCCGCCGCACGAGCGCGTGTTTGTCGACCACGAGCGCAAGGTGTTCTTTGTTAAGCCAGACTATTGGATTTTCTGCGATCGCCTGCTGGGCCGCGGCCGCCACCGGGCCGAGTCGCTGTTCCACTTTCAGGCGTCGGCAGCCGTCGACGTCGACGAGGCAGATGGCGTGGTGCGCACGGTCAACGGCGGCGCCGGCTTGACGATCTTGCCCAGCTCCCAGGCCGAACTGCAGGTGCGCGTCGTCTCTGGCCAGCGCCAGCCGTTGCAGGGGTGGGTCCCCGATGGCTGGGGCAAACACCGCCCGGCGCCGGTGGCCATCTACACCCTGGAAGAAGAGCTGCCGGCGGCGATCGACACGGTGCTCTATCCCTACCCCAGAGGGGAAGAACCGCAACTCGGCGTCGAGCGTTTGGCGGCGCAAGAAAACGGCGAGGAGGTCACCTCCTGGGAAGCCTCCGGCCTGTGCATTCAAATCGACGAGCGCCGGGATTATTTTGTTGCGGCGCACGAGCGCCGGGCGCTGCGGCGCTTTGGCCCCGTCGTTTGCGACGGCGAGATCGGTTTTTTGTCTTGCACGAAGGCCGGTACGGTAGAGCGCCTGGTGCTGGTGAACGGCAGTTATGTGGAATTGGAGGGGCAGGTATTGGTTGGCGCGGAACACACCTTTGATGTGCTGGAGCTGGCGTGGGAAGGAGACGCGCTGCGAGTCAACTGCCACCCACAGGTCGGCGCCACGGTGTGGGCCGGAGAAACGCGGCGCTTAGTTGTCGAGGCGGAGGAGCAATCTATTGAGCCGGTTGATGGGCGCGTTCGGCTCTTTGAGAATTGGCTCGACTAGGTCGGCTTTTGAATAAAGGATTTTTTTGGAACCGGGAAGGGGATTGTATAGATTGTAGGTAAAGGGAAAGAAAGCGCGTTCTATAAAAAAGGAGATCGCCATGGCCGCCAAGACCTACGAAGAGCTCTTCTGGGACAAGGTCAACGCCCTCCACGCCAAGCGCGCCGACCTCTAGGTCTGGCAGTACGAGATGGAAATTAAAAGGCAATACCCCGGCCTTTTTCAGACCGTCTTTGGCCGCGACGCCCACGAGCGCTACATGGGCGCCCTCGATTTCCACCTAGCCGAAGGCTGCTCCATGGCCGAAGCGCAAACCACCATCACCCACCTGGCCCCCGATCTCCAATCCGAAGTTAAACTCCACGACAACGAATAGACCCGCCGCACGGGGGGTCGTACCTCGTTCAATTTTTACTCGGTAAACCGTCTTTTCCGACGCGAACATTCAACAGATTACGCCCAACCCAACTGTTTCAGGGTATGCCCATCGTTCCATATTTTTGTCATGTGGCGGATTTTTCACCATCGAAATCCATAACATAGACATAGTCGGCAGCAACCTTATTACCCGTTGGCGGCACCGGTCCGCCTTCACCGGTTTGGGTGCCGTGGACAACTGCAAATACAGAAACTGAATTTCGCTCTGCGTCAGTTGCAGATGCCTTAATTTCAGGGTGCATATCAGGTAGTGGGGTAAACAATCCTTTAAGCCATTCAGCATAGCCTTCAACCGTAGTAACTTCGGCTAATACATCTGCCTGACAAGAAAAGCTGGCACCATTGTGGCACCAGGTCTGGCAAATACTCCAATCCTTGCCAGATTCCACCGCATCAAAAAAAGCCATTGCTGAATCAGTGATAGACATATTTACGCTCCTCTTGGTTTGAATTGCGAACAGGGAATTAAATATACAGCCGAATCAGAATGCCGCTAAACGTCCTTTTGACCGCTGATGCGGAACCGATGAACGAGAGGTCCCCTAAATCGCCTACCAGGCAAATGCCCATATTTCCCTTTCAAAACTCAATAGGCATTACTTGATTGACGACATATACCCTATTAGACTATAGGCATTAACTTTTGCAATCAGCGCAAATCGCGCCCGGCTGGAGATCTGTAGACTTATAGCGCCGTAATAGGGAGGAGTAGAGGTTGTGAAAGACGTCATCGACATCGGCAAGCGCCGCGAGTTATTTGTCGACTATTTTTTAATTGAAGAACTGCAAAACGCCCGCCTGCAATTGAACCGCCCCGAGCGCCGCGAAGTGGTATTCCAGGTGCAGCAGCCCATAGAAAACGCCTGCACGGCCAGTTACAATTTTGTCTGCGACGGCGACCGCATTCTCATGTACTACCGCGGTTTTCATCCCACCGGCGAATTCCAAGACGGCTGGGAAGCGAGCCAGACCGCCAACCTGGCCACCAGCGAAGACGGCGTTCACTTTGAGCGCCCCTCGTTGGGGCTGGTGGAGCACGAGGGGTCGACGGACAACAATATTTTCTACAAGGGCTACGAGGCCCACAACTTTTGCGTCTTCCGCGACGATAACCCCAACGCCGATCCGGCCCAGCGTTTTAAAGCCGTGGGCGGTTCGGGCAAAAATAACCTGCACGGCTTCTGCTCGCCGGACGGCCTCCACTGGGAGCGCATACAACAAGCCCCGCTCGACATTAGCGGCGCTTTTGATTCGGTTAACGTGCCTTTGTGGGATCCGCACGTGGGGCAGTACCGGGTATTGAGTCGCTATAGTGACGAAGTCGACGGGGCCCGGGTGCGCGCCATCCAGAGCTGTACTTCCGACGACTTTATCCACTGGAGCCGGCCCGAGCCGCACCGCTATGCCGAGGGCGTGCCGCTGGAACATTTTTACACCAACGCCACCGTTCCCTGCCCCGGCGCCGAGCACCTCTTGCTCTCTTTCCCCATGCGCTTTGTGCCCGAACGCGAGAAGGATACCGACCATATGGATTACCCCGGCCCGGGCGTGTCCGACGCCGTTTTTATGAGCAGCCGCGACGGCCTGCACTGGGACCGGACGTTTATGGAGGCCTGGGTGCGCCCTGGGCTGGATCAACAAAACTGGACCCACCGCAATTGCACGCCCGCCCCCGGCATTGTCGAGACCGGTCCCCACGAGTGGTCCATGTACATTGCCGAACACTATGGCTGG
>CAXGRO010000406.1:0-5552 GCA_964012055.1 uncultured bacterium | reverse complement strand
TTGGCATCGACCTCAACAACAACGGCTGGATCGACCGCTTTGAGAACGACACCGAACCCGACTTTCCCTACAAGCGCGACCACCGCGGCTACAACGCCTACGGCGGCGTGCACCTGACGCCGGAGACCCGGCTGACGGCGGGGCGGACGCGGCAGTGGCTGGTTTCGGCCGACCAGCGCAGCGAGACCAATTACGCGCTCTTCACTTTTGACAGGCACATCGCCGGCTTTGGGCGCATACGGGTCTTTGAACACGTAAAGCGGGCGCGCGACACCATAGCGGACGACCGCATTGCGCCCCTACCCTTTTTCCGGGGGCCGCAGCTGCCGGTGCAGGACGTGCTGCGGGCGCGCGACACCTGGATCAACACGCTGTGGTTGGGCTTCGACTACACCGGCACGGCCGACCTGAAGGTGGAGAACAAATTTAAGTACGAATCTTTGCACCAATTGCTCGACAAAGAAGAGCTGGCGGAGTTGGGGGCGCGGCAGGATTCGCGCTTTCTCGGCTTGATCAATAAGGCGGAATACGCCCTCGACCTGGCGGGGGTGAAATTCATACCGCGGGTCAAGAGCGAATACCTGGTGGATCGACCTTTCCTGAAGACGGACAATAAACGCAAGCAGTGGACGCCCAGCTTGTTCCTCATAGGCCGCCTGGACCTGATGCCGCGCACCCAGCTGGAGGTGGGCCTGGAACAGAGCTACCGGTGGGAGTTGCTTGTGGACGAGAAGGCGCTAGTTGAAGCGCTGGCCGAGGGGGTAGATACAGGCGACCAGCGCGAGACGATCATTGCCGTGCAGGCCACCAATACCACCGACTACCTGGGGTATAAACTGATCACGCAGCTCGGTTTTCAATTTGAGCGCCAGGTTTTAGAATTCGTCGAGCGCACCATTGTGGAAGACGGCGAAGACGTCTTTGGCTTGGACGATCGGAGTTCGACGGGGTTCACTACTTTTATCACCGTTTACGCCGGTTTAGGACTGTAAGTGGCAACGGGCGCTATGATACGTGCGATCCTCTTCATAGTTGCGCTGGCGCTACTGAGCGCCGGCGAGGCGTGGCCCCAGGCGCAGGACTACGGCAATCGCCTGGGGCAGGGGCACGGCACCGGCCTGCAGTTTTTGCCGCGCGGGCGTACCACCCTCACCAGCGCCATCGACCCGCGGGTGCAAAAGTGGTATTTGCCCCAGGAACTCTACAGCGAATACCGCCTCAACCAGTGGAACTACACCAATTATTCGCGAGATTTCTATCTGCGCTATTTGTCGGCGCGGCTCGAGGGCGATTATTTCTACGACATCTTTGGCCGCCGCGTCATGCACGGCTGGCTGATCTACGAAGCGCGCAAGGAACAGCCGCGGGCCTCGGAGGGCAATAGCCTGCTCAAGAGCCCGCTCTACGGCGGCAATTTTCAAAAGCTGCTCATCGCTTCCGACTCCAGGGGCCAGTACCACTACTCGCTGACCATCGGCGACGAAATTCAGACGACCCTGACGCCAATGACGTTTCGCAAAGCCGTTTTCAACGGCGTGCAATTCGACTACATGGCCGACCGCTACGCCGGCACCGTACTGCTGTCGCGCATCAGCGCGCCGCTGGTGACCACCTCGGACCTCGACGTGGGGCTCACCAACGCCACCGAATTGACCGCCGGGCGGCTGACCGCCCAGATTAGCGACCACGTCACGGTGGGGGGCACCTACGTGAACACCCACAATAGCCGCGCCACCCTGGAGCGCTTTTCGGGCAATATGTTCAAGGGGTTTCTCACTACCGACCAGGTCGGCAACCCCGTCACCTTTGTGGAGGTGCGCCTCAGCGACGACTCGCCCGAGGATGGCGAGGGCGGCCCCGTGCTCTTTGCCGAGAACGCCATCATAGAAGACATTAACGGCAACGTTTGGGAGAGCAACCAGGTGGGGTATGTGCCGGCGCGCGACGGCGGCGTATTGCGCGACGGCTTTCCGGTGGCCGACGGCAGCGAGCGCATGATTTTGCGCTACAACCTGGAGGCGCTGGCCGGCGCCCGGGTGCTGGAGGTGGAAGGCGAGCCGATGTTGTCGCCCACCACGGTCGATTCGCTCGCCCAGGTGCGTTTTGAGTTGGTGCTGGCCAATGACTACCGCATTGAGGTGACCTCCAATCGCCAGACCAATATAGAGGCGCAGCCCGTCTTTCTGACGGTGGAAAAGGCGCCCGACAATGTGAAGGATACCTCCAACCGGCGCACCGTGAGTTTTGACTACGGCCTGCCCACGGCCAATCAGATCGCCGGCGTCACCGTGGAAGTGCGCGAATTGTGGGGTTTTGACCTCTACGCCGAAGTGAACGTCAACCACCGCTTTGTGCAATACCCCAACCCGCTGCTGGAGACACACCGCACCGCCGCCCGGCGGGCCAATGCCTGGATGGTCAACCTATCGAAGATACACGGCCCCTGGTTCGCTTACGGCGAGGCGTTTAGCATGGATCCAGATTACGCCACGAGCGTCTTTATGACAGAGACCAACGGGCGGGTCGACTACGACGACGAGGAGTCGTTCTTTTACGACTACGTCGACGACAACGACGACAACGACCGCTACCCCGACCAGAAGCGCAAGTGGCAGTCGTCGGCGCTGGGCCAGACCACCTCCACCGGCGAGGGCGCGGCCGACCAGGCCGTCTTTCCGGGTTGGGACGAGAACGGCGACTTCATCTCCGACTTCAACCAGAACGACACGCCGTCGCGCCGCAACTCTCTGGCCGATTACGAGGAACCTTTTTTGCGTTTTAGCTCGGATCGCCCCGAGTTCCTCTTTGGCATCGACATGAACAACAACCGCTGGATCGACCGCTTTGAGGACGACAACGACCCAGACTACCCCTACGACCGCGACCTGCGCGGCTACAATGTCTACGGCGGCGTCGACATTGTGCCCCGGGTGCGCCTGACCGTGGGGCAGACGCGGCAGTGGTTGCTGTCGTCCGATCAGCGCAACGAGGCGGTGTACGGCCTCTTCGCCCTGGACCGCGACCTGCCCGGGGTGGGGCGTTTGCGCGTTTTTGAGCATTTAAAGAAGGTGCGCGACAATATAGAGGACGAGCGCATTGCGGCGCCACGCTTCCTCGGCGACTCGCAGGCCACGGTAGACGACCCGCTGCCGGCGCAGGACACCTGGGTCAATACTTTGTGGCTGGGTGTTGATTACGTCGGCTTACAGCCTTTGAGTCTGGTCAATAAATTTAAATACGAGTTTTTCCACCAGCGCGACGAGCGCGCGGTGCTCGACCAGCGTGGGGCACGCCGCAACGCGCGCTTTGTGGGCCTGGTCAACAAGGCCGAATGCGGCTTTGACATGGGCCAGTTACACCTGCGGCCGCGCTTTAAAAACGAGTTCTTCTGGGACGTGCCCTACCTCAAGCGGCAGGACGAGCGCCGCTGGTGGAAACAGATGTTGTCGCTCAGCGGCAAATTTCCCATCCTGCGCAAGTCGTGGATTGAGGCCGGCTTTGAACAGGTGTTCACCGCCGACACGGCGACGGACGAGAAGGACCTGGCGGTGGGGGCGCAGACGGGCGACGGGCGGCAGACGATATTGGCGATCCAGTTGACCAACTACGGCACCTATGTGGGCTACCGCTCGATAATGCAGCTGGGCGTCCGCTTTGACCGCGACGTGCTCGAGCGGATTGACAGGAAGGACAAAACCGAGACGGGCAGTCTGGTCTTCTTGTCCTTTTACGCCGGTTTGGAGTAGGACAACTCAAGAGAGGTTTAATTATGACGGGCAGGCATTGCGCGATCTGGACACTGATGGCGACGCTCTTTTGCGGTGTAGCTGTAGCCCAGGACGGTTATGTGGTTCAAAGCGATCGCATCGTCACCGAGGGCGCCAGCCAGTGGCGCCAGTGGATCTTTCCCGAGGGCACGATCGATATAGACGCCGGGGGCGCGCGGCCCCATTTTGTGCAGCCAGTAATTAACGCCAGCCTCGACGTGGGGCGCTTCCCTTTGGCCGCCGAAGAGGACGAAAAAGGGGGGATTTTGGCCGCCGGCACCAGCGGGGCATCGGCGCCTCGTATGCTCGACGGCAATGCGGCGACCTATTGGGAACCGAACATCGACGACCCGCAGGATTTGTGGTGGGTGGCCATCGACCTGGGACGTATGGTCTCGGCCGAGCGCATTGTGCTGCGCTTTGCCGAAGAAGGCAGCGGCGATCCGTTCCATCAATTTCGCTTAATGGTGGCCGACGGCGAGGCGAAGATAGGCGAGAATCACGATTACCATCTGGTGGGCAAGACCGACCGGCCCAACACCGAACAGCGCGAATTCTCTTTTGAGCTCACCCCCTTCCAATCGGCCGATCCAGATTATATCGGCGACGCATTTCGCTTTGTGCAGGTGGTAATGACCGACAGCCGCATGGGCAAGGCCGAGGAGGTGGACAGTGTGGCCTACCGCAATCTGCCGCCGGAACTACAGGGTGATATAGAGTACTTCGGCCGCAGCCGCACGGGCAGCGAGTGGCTGCTCGACGAAGAAGCCTACGGCCTTTTGGACCTGGCCGAGCAAGGTACGATTCGCTATTACCGCCGCGAGCAGCCGCGCCTGGCCGAGCTGGAAGTGTGGACCCTGGGCGAGAACGTGGGGCTGGGCACGATTGAGCGCGGTGGCTCGGTGGAGGGCCACGGCATCAATCACAGCCGCAGCTTCGACGGCGATTACACCACCTGGTACAGCCTGCAACAGGGCTTCAGCGGCGAGGCGGCGGAGACCGAGCGGCGTATAGTTTTTGACCTGGGGGCGCTGTTTTGGCTGGACCTCTTCCACTTTTTGCCGCCCGCCGCCCGCAGCGCCGGCAGCACGCTGGGCGCCTACCGGATGAAACTGTCGGACGGCACCCTGGCGCCGGACGGGACGTTGAAGTGGACGCAAGTAGAAGATCGGCGCAGCTTCAGCCAGCCGCGCTGGCAGCACGTGGACTTCGAACTGCAAAAGGTCCGCTATGTCGCCTTTGACTACCTGATCGAACAGCGCCGGGGGCTGCGGCGCAGCGGTTGGTCCGAGTTTCAGGCCTTCGGCGAGGGGTATCAGCCGGAGGTGGTGTTCGAGTCGCCGCTGATCGACTTGAACAACAGCAGAAACCTGACCACCTTGCACTGGGAGGCCGACGTGCCGCCCGGCACGCGCATTGAAGTAGAGACGCGCACCGGCGACGAGATCCAGGTCAACGTGTTCTTTTACAGAAAAGGCGGCGTAGAGATTTCCAGGGAAGACTATTACGAAAAAACCATTGCCGCCCTCAGGGGAGATTCCGTCAGCGTGCTGGCCGTCGACGAGGAGAACTGGAGCCCGTGGAGCAAGCCGCACCTGGTGTCGGGCGAGGAGATTACCTCGCCGTCGCCGCGTCGCTTTATGAAGAGCCGGGTGAAGTTGTTCAGCGACGACCCGCAGGCTTCGGCGCAGTTGCGGCGGCTGGAAGTGCGCTTTGCGCGGCCGTGGGTGCGGCGGGTGTTGGGCGAGGTGTACCCGGTGCTGGTGGAGCGCGTGGGCGAGGCGA
>CAXGRO010000405.1:0-5552 GCA_964012055.1 uncultured bacterium | reverse complement strand
TGCCTGATCCACTTTCCGCCAGAGGGCGAACCGGAATTTGTCTGGCGCCGCCCAGTGGTGGAGCCGGACGAATGGCCCGAGCGCGCCGACCACGGCTGCTCCATCCAGCTCGACCTCAGCGTCGCCGACAAACCCGTCATTTGGAACGTGCGTCACCACCGCTGCCGCGGTTTTGACGCGCGCACCGGCGAGTGGCTCAGCTCCCTGGTCTATCCGCTGGGCGGCGGCCAGCGCCGCAACTACGGCCCCTGGTCCCTGGGCTACGACGCCGACGGCAACTTGCTGGCCTGCGTCGTGGCCGAACAGGTGCAAACCCACGTGCACGCCATCCGCCTCAATCGCCAGGACGCCAACGAATTGGCCTGGGAGCACTACTACGGCGAAGTCTACGTGGTGCCCGGCGTGGCGGTGGAGAGCGTCGTCACCGCCGACGTGGACGGCGACGGCGAAACCGAAATGGTCTACAATGCGCGCGACCCCGAGCACAATTTTCGCTCTTTTGTGCGGGTGCGCCGCGCCGCCGACGGCGCCGTCAAAGCCGAACTCGCCGACCACTGGTGCGCCGCGTCCTACTTTGGCCTGGGCGCAGAGGGCCGCAACGGCCTGCTGGTCTACGCCGCGCCCGACGGCGCCACTCCAGAAGAGGGCGATCTGCTGATCTATAGCTTTACCGAGTCGGGTCAGTTGGAGCTGGTGGATCGCCTGGCGGCGACTAAAACCTGGGGGCCGGTTACCCTTCCTGGTCCCCAGGGCAACGAACTCCTGCTGCATCAGCAAGCGCAGGGCGGGGCGGCGCTGGTGCGCTACGCCCTCGAAGATGGAAAACTCCAGGTTGTAGATCAGACACAATCAGACGCCTTATTGCAATCCCCCATTCGCCAGGCCCTGGATTTGCCAGACGGCAGCAGATTGTTTTTTAACACCGGCCCCCGCGGCACCCTGGAAGCACTCAATTGGGAAGGTCAGCGCCTCTGGGAACTCCCTCTGCAAGGCGGCGTTCCCCCAACACTGAGCGCGGCAGACCTCAACGGCGACGGGCGCGCCGAGCTGGTGGCCGCCGGCGTCGGCGACCAGGCCCGCACCTTTACATTCGCCGCCGACGGCACTGCCCAAGAAAGCCACCACTGCCACTTCCTGGCGCCGCGCGACCGCCTCGGTCCCTTACTTTACGACCTGGATGGCAACGGCGAGCTGTGCCTGGTGGCACCGGGCAGCGCCCCCGGGGAAAAACTTGCGGTGCGCGCCTGGCGCCCCGACGGCACGCTATTGTGGGAAACCGTCCTGGACGCCTCCACCGCCGCCCAGGGCCGCATCATGGCCTGGAATGCCGGCGAGTTCTTGCCCGGGCCTCGCGCCGGCCTCGCCATTTCGATGCGCAACGGCCCGCGCACCGTGGAGGGCACTTTCTTGCTCGACGGCCGCAGCGGCGAGGTCCTTTGGCACAAAGACGTCCACTGGGACGGCGACATCGTGCGCGGCTTTGTTCCGGCGGGCCTGCCCGGCGCCTTTGACATCGACGGCGACGGCGTCGAAGAAATCAACATGGATATGTATAGCTACATGGCCATGATTCGGGGCGTCGACGGCAGCTTCGCCTTCCTGCAACACGGCCCCAATATCCGCCCCGAGGGCGCCCTCTACGCCGCCCAGCTCTACAACAGCTATGTGCCGGTCTACCAATCGCCCCAGGCCGAAAAACCCCACTGGTTTTCCCCCCTGGGCCACGGCATTTTCGGCCTGATGAACCCCGACCCCACCAACGGCGTCTGGCGCGAAGAGTTGGGCTACGACACGCCGCCCAAGGCCGGCCTGATAGACGTGGACGGCGACGGCGTTATAGAGGCCGGTTACGCGGCCCAAAACAGCAATGTGTTCATCTGCCGCAATTTGTGGACGGGGGAGATAAAATGGCAACTCGAACTGCCCGGGCCGCCCAATAGTCCGGTGTTGTGCGCCGATGTGGACGGCGACGGCAAGGGGGAGTTTTTGGTGGGGCCTTATTGTATTGGCACGGATGCGGAGGGTCGGGGGGAGTTGCGTTGGGTGGCGCCGGTGAGTTTGGGGTGGGGGGTTATTGCGGATTTTGATGGGGACGGCAAGGGGGAGATTGCTTGTGCGGGGCAGGGGGCGATTTATATACTCAAGGGAAATGAGTGAAGTTATTTTAACGTCGGTTCTGAGTATGGACGGTCGGAGTCAAGTGTCTACGTGAGAAGCTACAGCAGACAAACTGCTTGAAAGGAACGGCGACGCGTCGTATTCTTGAAGCCCGGACTATCAACCCGAACTAGAGGAGGAGGTTATGCCCTACATTAATGTGAAGATGCTGGAAGGCCGCACCGACGATCAAAAACGGCGGCTGGTCAAAGCCATTACCGACGCGATGGTAGAGATCTGCGGTGCAAAAGAATCGGGTACTTCGGTAGTGATAGAGGAGCATCCCAAAAATCACTGGGCGGTGGGAGGTGTACTGGTTTCCGATCGCGATGATTGATATTATATAAGGCCGGTGAGATGCGGCATAAACTGCCTCACCCTTATATGTCAATTATTCAGAATCGCGTACCTTATAACTCCACAACGTTCGTGTAAAGTGGTGGAGGGGGTTTTCCCGGCGCCGCTTTGTGGGGGAGCAGGGCGGGGCAGGGCGGCTGGCCCTTTAACGACGCAAACGACACACCCCAAACAAACGCCCTACAAAACTCCGCACCCTCAAGACCATTACGCTCCCCCAAAGCCGCCCGGGCATCACAAAACGGCAGAGGGACAACCCCCTCCACCACGTCTACGCCAACGCCCATAACTCCACCCCTCAAGGTTCCCTCATGCCCCCAAACGAAATAAAAATCCAACTCGACCTCCTCATCCCCATGCGCGACGGCACCCAACTCTACGCCGCCCTCTACCGCCCCGTCCACGGCACCCGCTTCCCCGTCCTCCTCATCCGCTCCCCCTACAGCACCCAGCACCCCCGCTACGTCGACTGGTCCATCCGCTTCGCCCAGCACGGCTACGCCGTCGTTATGCAAGACAGCCGCGGCCGCTTTGAATCGCCGGGCAAATGGCACCCCTACATCGACGAAACCAACGACGGCTACGACACCCAGCAGTGGCTGGGCCAACAGGACTGGTGCGACGGCACCATTGGCACCTTTGGCGTCTCCTACCCCGGCTTTACCCAAATCCTGCCCGCCCCCCTGCGCAGCCCCTACGCCAAAGCCCTGGTGCCCATCGCCAACCAAGAAGACAACTACGGCCACATGCGCTACAACGGCGTGCTGCAACTGCAAAACGCCATGAACTTTATCTGGCTGGGCGACCACACCAACCAAAACGCGCCGCGCGACCTCATCGACTGGGACGAAGTCTACCGCCGCCTGCCCCTGCTCACCGCCCTCGACGACATCGGCGACCGGCCGTTCTACCGTGACGTCATCCGCCACACCCACTTTGGCGACTTCTGGAAATCGTACAGCATGAAGGGCAAGTACGGCGAGGTCGAAACGCCGGCCTACTTCATCACCGGCTGGTACGACAACCTGGTGCACGAAGGGTTCAAATGTTTTGCCGGCTGGAAAAACCAGGCGCGCACCGAAGAATGCCGCCGTCTCAGCCGCCTGCTGGTGGGGCCCTGGGACCACAAAGGCATCGGTAGTTCGGTGCCCTTTGGCGACATCGGCTTTGGCCCCCAGGCGGCCATGGACATCGCCGCCGAACACCTGCGCTGGTACGACCAGCGCCAGCGCGGCATAGACACCGGCATCGACGAAGAACCGCCCGTGCGCATTTTTGTCATGGGGGAAAACGTCTGGCGCTTTGAAAACGAATGGCCGCTGGCGCGCACTCAGTACACGCCCTTCTACCTGCACAGCGGCGGCCGCGCCAACTCCGCCATCGGCGACGGCGTGCTCAGCAGGGAACAGCCCGGCGACGAACCGCCCGACACTTATGCTTACGACCCGCAAGACCCAGTGCCCACGGTGGGCGGCCAGAGCATGTTCAGCGAAAACACCGGGCCGCGCGACCGCCGTTCGGTAGAGCGCCGCGACGACGTACTGGTCTACTCGACGCCGCCTCTCGAAGAAGACGTCGAAGTCACCGGGCCCATCGAACTCACCCTCTACGCCGCCTCCGACGCACCCGACACCGACTTCACCGCCGCGCTCGTCGACGTACACCCGCGCGGTGCCGCCATCATCATCTGCGACGGCATCGTGCGCGCCCGCTTCCGCGACTCCTACGAAGAGCCCACTCTCATAGAGCCGGGCCAGGTCTACGAATTTAAATTCGCCCTGTGGGAAACCAGCAATCTTTTCAAAGCCGGCCACCAAATTCGCCTGGAGATCTCCAGTAGCAATTTCCCGCGTTTCGACCGCAACCTCAACACTGGCAACGATTCCGCCACCGATAGCGAAACGCGCATCGCCCAGCAGACCATCTTGCACAACGCACAATATCCCTCTCACCTCACTTTACCGCTCATCCCGAGAACCTGATGAATCACCGCGAAAAACCCATCCGCATTAGCGCCGACGTCGGCGGCACGTTTACCGACGTAGTGCTCATCGACGACGCCGGCAAAGTTTGGACCCACAAACTGCCCTCCACCCCGCCCGACTTTGAACGAGCCGTGCTCGCCGGCATCGGCCACTTGTTAGAAACTTCCAAGGCCGACGGCCGGGCCGTGGGCGAAGTGGCGCACGGCACCACCGTGGCCACCAACGCCGTGCTCGAACACCGCGGCGCCAAAACCGCCCTCATCACCACCGGCGGTTTTCGCGACGTCTTGGAATTGCGGCGCATTCGCGCTCCGCAGATCTACGACCTCTTCTTCGACAAACCGCCCGCCCTCGTCGAGCGCTATTTGCGCTTCGAATTAAACGAACGCATCGCCGCCGACGGCGAAGTTCTACATCCAGTTAACACCGCCGAACTCGAAGCCATCGGCGACCAGCTCGAAAAAGAACAGGTCGAGTCCATCGCCGTCTGCCTCATCCACGCCTACGCCCACGCCCAGCACGAACGCCAGGTGGGCGACTTTCTGCGCCAGCGCCTGCCCGACGTGCAGGTCTCGCTCTCCTCCGAAGTGCTGCCCGAGCGCCGCGAGTACGAGCGCACCGCCACCACCGCGGTCAACGCCTACGTCCGCCCGGTGATGCAGAACTACCTGAGTGCCATGCGCCAGGGCCTGGACGCTCTGGATATTGACGCGCCTCTGCTCATCATGCAATCGGCCGGCGGCCTCACCCCCGAGGAAGAAACCGGGCGTCGCCCGGTCTTCATGCTCGAATCGGGGCCCGCCGCCGGCGTGCTGGCCGCCAGCTTCACGGCGCAGCGACTGGGACTGAGCAATGTCGTCACCCTCGACATGGGCGGCACCACCGCCAAAGCCTCGATGATCGAAGAAGGCGTTATTTCCTACAGCCCGCAATACGAAGTGGGCGCCTCGCTGTCGTCCAGCAGCCGCCTGGTGGGCGGTGGCGGCGAATTGATCCGCGCCCCCACCATCGACATCGCCGAGGTGGGGGCCGGCGGCGGCAGCATCGCCTACA
>CAXGRO010000404.1:0-5567 GCA_964012055.1 uncultured bacterium | reverse complement strand
CAGGTAAGCGCCCAGACCGATATAGCCTACTTCGTCGAAGGTGGGGGATTTTTCCCAGGCGGCGTGCAGGAAAAGCAGAGTGAAGATAGCGAAGGGTAGGCCGGCTAGCAAAAGGGGGGATGGCTTGACCTTGGACAGGTCTTCCGCATTTAACATTTTGCTGTTTGTCTCGTTGTGGGCGGAACTATTTGATTCCTAGCCATTCTCTTGCTTGACCCCGTTTATTTGGCGCCGTACCATTTCGAGTAATGTCGAGAAGATAAACAAAATCCGCCATGTTAATCATTGGGCGGATGTGATCCATTTCCCTATTGCGAGGTAATATACATGGCAAATTATCGCGGTGCCGTCATTGGTTGTGGGCGGATTGGTAGTACGATAGACGATGAACACGTAGATCGCCCCCAGTTTCGCTATCCGTGGGCCCACGCCCCGGCCATTATCGAAGCCAAGGGGGTGGATCTGGTGGCGGCGTCCGATTTGGTGGAGGATCAGCTGCAAGACTTCAAACGGCGTTGGGGGGTGACGGCGCTCTACACCGACTATTTAGAGATGATCGCCAAAGAGGCGCCCGACATCGTCAGCATTTCGACCCGGGCCGAAGAGCGAGCGGAGGTGGTGATCAAGGTGGCGGAGGCAGGCGTCAAGGCCATCTATGCCACCAAGCCGATGTGCCGCAGTTTGGCAGAGGCCGACGCCATGATTGAGGCGTGCCGCAAAACCAATACGATTTTGGCGATCGCCTGCCACAAAAATTGGAGTCCGTGGTTTCAGGCGTGCTTTCAGGCCATCCAAAGAGGCGAAATTGGCGAGTTCTCTTCGATGGTGTGCAATTACGCCTGGAGCCTTTCGCGCGGTCACAGCCATACGCTGGCGCTGTTTCGCCTCTTTGCCGGGGCACCGGCCCAATGGGTGTTTGGCAATATGTTCAGCGACGAAGCGGCGGCGGCTGACGACGATTTAAAGGGGACGGGGATGATTTATTACGAAAACGGCATGCGCGCCTTTCTCAACACCGGCGGCTGGTTGAACATCGATTTTGTCGGCAGCGACGGCTGGATAAGCGCACGCAACGAACACGCCGATTTTGAGATGTGGAGCCGCTTGCCGACTACAAGGGAGCCGGTGCGGCGGCAGTTTCCCAATCCCAAGCGGCCGCGCAGCTCGCAGCAGGCGGCGATTGAGGGGCTGGTCAAAAATCTCGACGAGGGCACACAGCCACTGTGCCCGGGGGAATACGGGCGCGAGGCGCTCGAGATTGCCATTGGCTTGCGGGAGTCGCACCGGCGCGGCGGCGAGAAGATTGTACTGCCGTTGGAGGATCGCAGTTTGACGATGTTGGCGTGAAATGATGGATCGAAAATGCGCACAAAAAAACAAGGGCCTATCGTTGCGCCGGATAAGCCCTTGTTTATCTTAAAAAAATGGTGGCTCCTCCCAGAATCGAACTGGGGACACAGGGATTTTCAGTCCCCTGCTCTACCTACTGAGCTAAAGAGCCACCGAAAAGCAGGGGTAAAATATAAACCTACTTCTCTAATCATGTCAAGGAGTTGCTATGCCCGTTTCTGTCATTCCCTTCAACATGCCCGAACCCATGGAAATTCCCGCCCACCTCGTCGACATGCTCAAGGCCTTGCCGTCGGATGAGGTGGTGATGGACAAGGCGATGGAATTGCTCGCCGGTATTGAGGCGGCCGAGATTATGATTTACGAACGCGTCGACGAAAACGGGATTTTGGGATTGGGCGGGGTGTACTGCAGCGATGTTGGGCGGGCCGCAGAACTAAGAGAGCGGCTGGCCGCAGAAAGTTTCTACAACCAACCGCTGAATAGCGGCGACGAAGCGCTGGCGGCTCAGGCCTTTGCCAACAACTCACCCCTGTTGATCATGGGGCAGGTGGAGGCCGGAGAAACGATATCTCTACCCGCCGCACTGACAAATTTTCTCCTGGGCGGAGAAAGCGGAAATATAGGTTTTCTTTACGTCCTCACCCTCAGCGGAGCCGACCAAAGACCGCTGGGTGCCCTGACGCTGGTGCGACCGATGGCCACCGGGCCGCTCAACCACGAACAGCCGAATATTGCTGAGGGCCTGCGCCGCCAGCTCAACGCAATACTGGAAGGCTGATTACGCCGCGACGGGTTCCACTACGCCGTTTTCCAACATCCAGGTCTCCACCTCGCTGCCGTCGACGTCGGCCAGCATATGGCCATTGATCTCAACGCAGGGCGAGAGGGGCTGACCGGTTTTCTGCACCATTTCGGCGTAGATCTCGGGGTTGTTGATAATGTCTTTGTCCTCGTACTGCAAGTTGTATTTGCTGAAGGTTTCGCGCACGCTGTTGCTCCAACCGCACACGGGCTTCAAATAGGCGATAATTTGAGGGCTATCGGACATTTTTCATTCCTTTCTGGCGTGGTGATCGGGCATTTATGGGCCCGTAGGAGTATTTCTGCAAAATATAGCTTTCTCGATCTATCTGTCAACTCGTCAAGTGGTTAGGCAACTTTTAGTTTGACGAAATCGGCACCTGGCAGTACATTGGGCAAACCCCAAACAGATCCCCCGCTTTCCCCTTTATCTTCATATTTTTTAGAGACATATGACTTCTGAAGAAGTGCTCTATATAGAAGGAGGGCACCCTCTGCGCGGCGAGTCTGTGGTGCAGGGGTCAAAAAACGCGGTCCTGCCCATGATTGCCGCGGCGCTGCTGGCCGAAGAAGGGCAGACCGTATTGCACCGGGTGCCGCCGGTTAAGGACGTAATGGTGGCGCTGGAAGTGCTGCGCCGCCTGGGGGCTAACGTCGAGTACGACGAAGTGGAAGGCACGGCGGTCATCGACGCCACCGGGGTGAACAATACGGCGTTGCCGGAGGAATTGACGTCGCGTTTTCGCGCTTCCGTGCTTTTTTTGGGGCCGCTGCTGGCGCGCTTCCGCAAGGCCCAACTCAAAGAAGTAGGAGGTTGTGTCATCGGCCAGCGGCCGGTGGATTACCACTACCGCGGTTTTGCGCGTTTGGGGGCCAAAGTGGAAGGCGAGCAGAGCGGCATGGTGATGTGCGCCGAAAAGCTGGAAGGCGCCTTTATGTACTGCGATTTGCCCAGCCATACCGGCGTTGAAAATTTGGTCATGGCCGCCAGCAGGGCGCGCGGCGAGTCGATTATTGAAAACGCCGCCTCCGATCCCGAAATTGTCGACTTTGTCGACTTTTTCATCAAGATGGGTGCCAAAGTGGAAGGAGCGGGGACGCGCACGGTGCGCATCACCGGAGTGGACAAATTGCGCGGCGCCGAACACACGGTGATGTATGACCGGCTCGACGCCGGCTTTTTGATGATGGCCGGCGGCATTACCCAGGGGGATATTGCGTTGAAGGGCGTGTGCGCCGACCAACTGCGCGTCTTTGAGGCCAAACTGCACCAGATGGGGGTGGAAACCGTTGAGCAGGGGGAATGGATGCGGGTGAAAGGGCCGCAACAGTTTTCGCCGATTAACGTGGTGACGACTTTCTACCCGGGTTTCCCCACCGATTTGCAGCCCAGCATCATGGCGCTGGCCTGTGTCGCCAAAGGCGATAGCTACATTCGCGAGACGGTTTTTGAGGGTCGTTTGGGGCACATAAAAAATCTGCGCGCCTTTGGGGCCAAAGTGTCGCCGGAAAAAGATCGCCTGGTCATTGTCCAGGGGCCGGCCCAACTGAAGGGGGCCAAGGTGAAGGCGCTGGACATTCGTGCCGGCGCCGCCTGCGTGCTGGCCGGCTTGGCGGCTGAGGGGCGCACCGGCGTAACGCACCTCTACCAATTGGACCGTGGCCACGTCCGCCTCGAAGAGCGGTTGAGCGGTTTGGGGGCAAAATTGGAACGCATATAGGATTTCTGTCAGCGGCACCACCCATAGCAGTCGAGAGGAAGTCTCTCTTGACTGCTTTTTGTTTGAGTGCGAACTTCACAGCACATTGCCAGCGTGTAGAAAGATAGAAAACCTATGCAGATGCATCCGGATAAAGTCTACATATTAAAAAAAGATATAGAGACCGACGAGGCCTCCTTTGAAGTATACCGGGACCTGGCATACGAGGCGCTGAATCAACTCGAAATGGAATTGCCGGCCAGCGGCCGGGTGGTGCTCAAGCCCAACGGCACAGTGCTCTTTCTCGCTGAAAAACGCATTGTCACCCACCCGGGTTTTGTCGCCGGCATGCTGGACGTGCTGCTCGAAAGGAGCGTGACGCCGCAGCGTTTGCTGGTGGCCGACGGCCAGTCGGGCGAAATCCCCAAGGAGGGGTACACCTGGGAAAAGGTCGGCTACCGGGCCGCCCTGGAGCAGCGCGGCGTCGAGTTGCAGATGTTTAACGGGGTGGAGACGAGGCCGGTAGAGGTACCCGGCGGCGTGGTATTTGAATCCTTTCCCATCGCCCGCGAAGTGGTCGATAGTACTTTCTTTTTTAATGTGCCGCTGGCCAAATACCACAACCTGGGCTGCACCACTTTGTCGATCAAGAACCTGATGGGCATTCTGGCCAGTCCCGAGCTCCATTTTTGCAAGGTGCAGGACGTCGCCGAACCCTTTGAGCAGGGCATATGGCGAGTGGGCGATTCGGGGTTGAGTATTTTTGAAGAGCGCTTCTACCACAAGCTTTGCGACCTGGTGGCCGCCTTGCACAGTGTGGGCATGCCGCGTTTGTGCATGATAGACGGCCTTATTGGGCGCGACGGCACAGCGTTTAACGAGGGCGAGAACTTTCCGCTGGGCTGGCCGGCGATCGGCCAGAACGAAGTCCACGTAGATGCGGTGGCCACCTATTTGATGGGGCTCGATCCAGAGGCCACGCCCTATCTCAAATTCGCCGCGGCGCGCCAATTGGGCAGCAACCGCATAGAGGACATCGAGGTGGTGGATTTGGCCAGCGGCGCGGTTTTGGAAGGGGAAGACTTGGCGGCGCTGCGCGCCGCCGAAGCGCTGATGCCCATCGCGTCGTTTGAGGGCGGTTATTACAACCGCTACCGCGCCGACGGCTCGGTGGTGCCGTGGCGCCTCGACGACGTCAACCGCCAGCGCGCCGCCGACGGTCTGGAGCCGGTGCCCTTTGAGCAGGCTTATGAGTGGGCCGTCTCTTAGCGATTGCCAGCGCCAGGTCGACGAGTGGATTCGCACCATCGGGGTGCGCTATTTTTCGGAGTTGACCAACACGGCTATTCTCATGGAAGAGGTGGGCGAAGTGGCGCGCTTGATGGCGCGGCGCTACGGCGAGCAGAGTTTTAAGGCGGGCGAGGAAGAGGACGCCGATTTGGGCATGGAAATGGCGGACGTGTTCTTTGTGCTGGTCTGTTTGGCCAACCAGACGGGGGTGGATTTGCAGGAGGCCTTTGAGCGCGCCATGGCCAAAAAGACCAAGCGAGATCGGCAACGGCACGCCAACAATCCCAAGTTAAAATAGGCAGCAGGAGCAATGGCTAGGGGACGTCTGCGTTTAATGGGCAATGTGTTGCGGCGGGCCGGGTCGGCCGCAATCATTGGTGCGTTCGTTTGCGGCGGGTGCGGGTTGTTGAATCCGGCCAATAG
>CAXGRO010000403.1:0-5568 GCA_964012055.1 uncultured bacterium | reverse complement strand
TGCCTTCCAATCCAGTTTCTGCGTCACTCTGCCGAATATCTTCGGCGTAGAGAAAACCACCAGCGCGCAAATAATCGCCCAAGTTGGTCTTTTCTGTATCGCTGATCTGCATGACGACATTGGAACCGCCGGTCATGTAGAGGAAAGGCGCATCCATAATACTTGGATCGCTAAACTCAACTGTAGTTCCCTCGATCCGAGCTTTTATGTTGGTATGGTCCCGCATGTAGCGCATCAACTCTTCCACAGCCGTGGGAAATCGATCTGCACTTTTATTGGCCAGATCGTAGTCGATGACGGTCATGTTAAAGAAACCCTTGATCGCCTGCTTATTATCAGGATCCTGGATGATGACGGCCTGGAAACGGCCTATATCCAGGTCGCCAACATTGAGCAACTCCGATTTTAGGCTCAGGGCTTCCTGCACGGGCGCAGCCGATTCACTCAACTCAACCAATTCAACCTGGTCGAATTCCAATTCCTCGGCCTTGGCGCCGCTGAAGGCACCCAGCGTCTCCGCACCGGGCAAAACAGCACCCAGAAGGTCGCTACCCACTGCGCTCACATCGGCAATGGCCGATATGTCTTGGGGCAATTCCGGCGGTGCCAGCATGGCGAGCATCTCCATCTGCACCTCGGATATCTCCGGTTTCTTGGCCAGATCGAAATTCTTCTCCATAATGGGTGGCGGCGCCTGGAAGCGAATCAGCTTCTCCTCTTCTTCGACCTCGCCCACGCCAAAAATAATGGTATATGCCACCACCGCCGCATGGGCGATGAGCGATACCAAAATACTGGAAAACAAACCGCCGCGCTGCCCTCGAGTGGCCCGCCATAACATGAGGACCATAAAAACTACGACGCCAACGACCAGAGCTATTGTAACAATCCTGGAAGCTAGGATTATTATGTGCAGGGTTACCGCACCTGCGATCGCAGCCCATAGTATTTTTTTGCTTTCGTCGTCCACCGTTCCCTCCCTTTTCTCGGGAAAACTGGGAGACTAGTCTCCTCTATTCGGTTCCGTAGCTATTACCTGATCTACAATGCCCACCTGGCGCGCAATATCCATGATATTAACGATCTGCCCATGAGTGGACCTTTCATCCCCCTGGATGATGATCATAGTTGTATTGTCCAGCAGTTTTCTCTTTCCTTCCAATTTCTCTTTTAAATTGCCAAAAGTAACCTGCTCGTGGTTCAACTTCATATTGCCATCCTGGTCGACAACAATAAAAAGATTCTCCTTCTCAGGCGCCTGCGCCTCTTCGGCTTCTGGTAATTTGATATCCAGACCCGGAGTAATAGCAAACACAGCCGTCACCATGAAGAAGATGAGCAACTGAAATACTACATCAATCATTGGGGTCAGATCAGTTTCGGGATCTTCTCTTTTATTTTCAATAGCCATTTTGACTCTCCCTCAGTGGGTTTATCAAGCGGCCTGCGAGCTCTGCCAGCGGCGCAGGAGGGCATCCACAAAACCATGTGCATACGGCTCAAATTGCACCGCCTTGCCCGTGGAACGATTGCTGAAATAAGTATAGACCGCCAGTGCCGGCACTGAAATTACCAAACCAGTAACCGTGGTGATCAGGGCTTCCGAAATACCTGCAGCCACGATCGTGGGCTCACCCAACCCCTTTTCAGCTATACCTTCAAAGGCGTTGATCATACCGTTCACCGTGCCCAGCAGCCCAAGCAACACGACGGAAGAAGCGACAAAACCAATTACGGCGAGGTAGCGTTCCAAATAACCCAGAGCGGACCGCTCCACCGTGGCATTCATTTCTTCGCGCATTTCCTCCATTGAGCGCTGCTCGCGCGACAAGTGCTCAAAGCGTTCCAGACCCGAACCGTAAACCTCACCTTCGAGTTTGCCCACTTCACTGCAGTATTCGCGCAATTGCTCAAGTGCTGTGCCCGACTCAATACGAGAATTGATATCGTTAGTCACTTCGGCCAGTTCATCTTCGGAGCGCATCCGCGAATAGGTCACCACGCGCTCAATGAAAAAGGCGAGTGCCATAACGGACCACAACCCCAGCGGATACATGAAAACGCCGCCTTCTTGAAAAAATTCTATCATTGCTTCACATCCCTCCTGTTAGAGCGCAACGCTATATTTAGGTTGATATTATCTTTCTGTAAAATTAGGCGCTAGAGCACGCGCGCCTCTTCCAAGATCTGTAGTTGTTGCCGAGCAAAATCCACCTGAGTTGAATACTTGGGGGTTTCTCCGTATTTGTCGACTACCTCCTTGAAAATTGCGCCTGCGTCGCGGAATTCTTCCTGGGCCACGTAAGCCGCCCCAATATTTACCGCCGCATTTACCGCCTGATCGCTCTGCGGATATTTGCTCTGTACTTCCTCAAAGATCTTGATGGCATTATCAAAATCTTTTTGATCGAAGAAAGATTCACCCTTCGTGTAAAGATTATAAGCGTCAATTTCACCGAGTTGGCCCAAGAGATGCTCGGCCCGGGGAACCAATTTTTTGTCATTGGGAAAGAGCGCCAGAAATTTCTCGTACTTTTCCGTCGCCTTGTCGTATTCTTTAGTCCCGTAATAATAGTCCCCTAAACTAAACTGGCTTTGGGGAGCATAGCGACCGTCTACAAAGCGTTCTACGATATCTTCAAATAGAGGCACTGCCTCAGACTCGCGCTTTAAATTAATTAAACACCATGCCTTATTGTAGAGCGCGTCATCAACGTGTTCGGACTTTGGATAACGACTTACAACCTGCTCATAAAGCGCCATGGCCTGGGTATATTTCTCTTCGTTTGAGACCGATGCCCCTCGCATATTAAAGAGTGCATCGCCCGCGCGGAAAAGTGCCTCAGAGGCAAACTTTGAACGCGGATACCTGGTGGAAAGCGCCAAGAATGTATCACTAGCCTCGCGCCATTTACCTATCCTCCACCTAGCCCAGGCATCATAGTAGTACGCAAAAAGAGCATTCTTATCCTCGGGATAGGTGTTGTAATAATCAGAAAAGGCTTTGGAAACCGCTGGCAGGGCGTTGAGATCGTTATTGCTCAACTTTTGATAGGACATCCCAGTTTGGAACATCGCATTGTTAGCCCAACTGATCTGCGGGTAATTGTCGACGATTTTCCGATAGGCGACAATTGCTTGTTCGTAATTGCCCCCCTTAAAGTGGCTATTACCCTGGATAAACAGCGCCTTTGATACGCTTTCTGCGTTGAGCGCCAGATCAATCAATTGCTGAGAAGCATCAATGCTTTTCTGGTATTGCTGCAACTTAAAATATGCATTTGCTAGACGCGATAGGATGCGGACCTTATCTTCATCGGCCGTCACATTTTCCAACATATCTTCATATGTCTTGGCAGCCTCAACTGGATCCTGCTTTTCGGCCATGGAGATTAACTGCAGACGAGCATTGCGGGCCAAATTAGCATCGCCAGAAGCAATAACTTGGTTCAACAGTTCCTGCGCTTCTCGATCCCGGCCTAAGGCGGCGTAAGAGAGCGCCATAGAATATTCTACCCGCAGTTTCATGCTCGCTTGTAGATCAGTAGCCAATAACCACTGGTAGTCCTCTACCGCCTTGTTATAACGGCCTGCGTAATGATAAGCTAAGCCACGGCCGTAATGCGAGTCGCGCACAGCACCACTGGTGGGATAGCCTTCTATGACTTTGGTGTATCTCTTGATGGCGTCAGTATAATTTTCATTGTTTAGATCGAGTTGCGCCATCTGGTAGTGAGCCTGGCCTTCCATCTCTGGATCGCCCTGAACCCCAGCTAACAATTGTTCAAGCAATTGCCGCCCTTGCTCCGAACGCCCGGAGCGAATATGAATATTAGCAGCTTCGATCAGCGCCGCTATATAGGTGCGGCCAGCGTGACGATCTACCTTCGAAAAAACAGTCACGGCTTCATCTAAACGGTCAGAATCTCTATAGAGTACCCCCAAGCCGTAATAAGCATCCGATTCCTGACTTGTTTGAGGATAATTCTCTGCTAATGTCAAGTAGGCTTTTTCGGCTTCGGGCAAACGCTGTTGTTCCAAATTCACTCGGCCTATGCGCAATAAGCAATCCGGTGCGCGCTCAGACCGGGGAAAATTCTCCACGACTTCAGAATATTGCCTAATCGCCTCGTCATAGTTCTCCATCCTCTCGGCCGACCATCCCGCTGTATAGAGAGCCGCCGAACGCAACTCGGTATCGCTGTCTGGATATTTTGCCGGAACTTGCAAATATTCATCGCGCGCTTCGGAATATTTGCCACCGTAGTAGCGGGCCTCCCCCTTAAAAAACTGTGCCTGTGAGGGATAAGGCGTGTCGGGATAGAGTTCTATAACCTGATTGTAGGCGGTCCAAGCGTCGTCGTAGCGTTTCCACTCCATATAATTGTCGCCAATGCGCATCTGCACTTTGGCTTTATAGAAACGCTCTTCCGCCGTCTCCTGAGCGGCAATCAGTTCCTTATAAGCTTCTTCAAACTTATTGGTCTTGCGAAAGATTTCTGCGACACGCAGAGAAGAAGTTTCAAAAAGCTGGCGGAAGTTCTCAAAATCTACGTTTCTACCCTCGCGGAACGAACCGCGCAACAACTCAAACATGCGATCATAGAGGCCACGCACCTGCCGATAGGCGGCTATAGCATTTTCATCCTCGCCCAATTTATCATAGGCGTTGGCTTTTAGATACTCGCCCTGGGCAATCATTGGACTGTTGGGAAATTTGTCCAGAACAATCTGTGCCTCGTCAATGGAGCGCTGAAATTGATCTTTCTCATAATACGAACTGGCTATGCGGAATTGCGCATCGGGAGCATAGCGATCTTCCGGATAAGCTTCCAACATTGCCTGGAGCGTCTTGATGGCCTGGTCGTATTGTTTGAGGTTAAACTCGGCCCAACCACTGTAGAAAAACGCTTTGCCGGCAATTTCTGAATCGGGAAATAGTTCGACATAGCGCTTGTACTGTGTAGCCGCCTTGTCGTATTCCTTCTGGAGAAATCGCGTTTCCGCTACCTGAAATTGCACAAGGGAGCGAAAGTCTTCGGGTACACCGGCAATCTCCACAACGTGGAGGTAGGCTTTGACGGCTTCGTCGTGTTGACCGCTCTTCTTATAGGAATTGCCCAATTGATACCAGGCCGCAGCAACTACGGGCAACTCAAGTTCATCACCAAAGTTGACTCGGACACTATCTTCACGCACGGCACGACTCTGAAATCTGACGATCTTGTTGTATTCAATAATCGCCCCTTCGTATTCACCAAGTGCGTACAGCGATTGACCGGCGTCAAAATTGGTCTTGAGACTCTGGGGGACGGGCATAAATAAGCTAGCCCCAAACCCCACTGCCAATGCGACAAGTCCCACCCAGACCGTCATTTGCACATCTCCTTATCTGGTTTTAATCAATTGTACAGCTATTTACCCACAACCCGCACTTAATAAAATCGCGCTTAGAACTGGTATGCCAGCGAGAAGCGGTGTGAACCGTTGGTCTCGGTCAAATCTAGCGGAACGTGATAGCTGTAGTCAAAACCCGTCTTGCCCCATTTATACCCCAACCCCGCGTTC
>CAXGRO010000402.1:0-5597 GCA_964012055.1 uncultured bacterium | reverse complement strand
CCTGGTCCGCCTGCAGGGGACCTACATCTACGGCGACTTTGGCAGCCGCCTCATCTGGGGCCTGCGATACGAAAACGGCCAGGTTCTCGACAATCGGGTCATCGCCACCAGTCCCCAGGCCCTGCCCAGTTTTGGCGAGGACGAAGACGGCGAAATCTACGTCGTCGGTCTGGATGGGGGCCTCTTTATATTTCAAGAGAAGAGCAGCGCCGCGCCCGTCGGCCGCATTCCCGCCACCATTTCCAGTTCTGGCGCCTTTGCCGATGTCGGCACCCAAACCCCTGCCCCCGGTCTCATCCCCTACTCGGTCAACGCGCCCCTGTGGTCGGACGGCACCGGCAAAACCCGCTTTATCGCCCTGCCCGGCACCGCACAAATCGCCTTTTCGCACGACGGCGCCTGGCAATTCCCACCGGGCACGGCACTTGTTAAAAACTTCTATCTGAACATGGAGGAGAGCGACCCGCAGAACCGCCGCATCATCGAAACCCGCTTCCTGGTCAAGCGCGACAACGACCCTTCGTGGGACGGCTTTAGCTATATGTGGAACGCAGAGGGCACCGACGCCGTTTTGCTCGAAGGCGCCCATACCGCCACCTTTGAGATTATCGATCCCAACGCCCCCAACGGCGTGCGCCAACAGCAGCACTACTTTCCCAGCCGCGCCGACTGCAATGCCTGCCATACCCCAGCCGCCGGCTTTGTCTTGGGCGTGCGCACCGCCCAACTCAACGGCGATTACAACTACAGCGGCGTAGTGGACAACCAATTGCGCACCCTAAACCACATAGGCGTCTTTACCACCGACATCGGCGAAGACTACGCCGCCTTCCCCCGCTTACCCGACCCCTTTGACGAACGCCTACCGCTGGGCCTGCGCGCCCGCTCCTACCTGGACGCCAACTGCAGCCCGTGTCACCGCCCCGGCGGCACGGGCCGCAGCAATATGGACCTGCGCTTCTCCGTCCCGCTGGCGCAAACCCACACTCTCGGCGAGCCTCCCGTTTACGGCGAACTGAACGCAGCAGACGCCCGACGCATCCACAGCAGCGACTCCAACCGCTCCGTACTCTATTTGCGCATGCTAAACCTCGACCGCTTTCGCATGCCGCCGCTGGCCACGGCGCGCGTCGACCCGCAGGGCACCGAGTTGATCCGCCGCTGGATCAACGGCGATCCCACCCACGTAGCATTTGACCACTCCGCCCAGCCCCACGCCTTTGCCTTGCGGCAAAATTACCCCAATCCCTTTAACAACTCTACAATCATTCCCTACCAGGTAGGTAAAACGGCGCGCGTGCAGCTGGCCATCTTCTCCCTCAGCGGGCAGTTGATAAAAAAATTGGTCGACGCACCGCTAAGAGTCGGCACCTATCGAGCCGTCTGGAACGGCACAGACCAACGCCAACGCCCCGTTGCCAGTGGCTTGTACCTGGTGCGCTTGCAAAGCGCCAATCAGGCCCAAACTCGCAAGCTCATCCTGCTCAAATAACCCAATGCTACAAGAACGCCGTTATTCCAAGCGGAATGGCAATTCGCCCGGCGCAGCACATTTTCCACTTAAATAAATTGCAGCCTTGGGCCGTCGACCTTTTTTATATTCTCTTCTATTCAATACTGCGTAAACTTCTTGTAAGTAATTGATAAATAACGACTTAGACAAATAGATATTGAAGTTTTTAACTTGTTGATAAATAATCATTTACGAATTTCAACCTTACAAAAATCCGCTCAAAATCGAAAAAGTGTCCACAGTATTGCTATTATCTCTCAAACGCCCGCCCCGCAGGAGGAATGAATGGAGCGAGGAGGAGACACCTCCACGGCACCCTCTGGTGCTATGGAGGTGCACGAAGAACTGAAAGAAACCCTGCGCCAGCGCACTTTTGCCGCACTGGTCCTGCTCGACATCGACGATTTTCACGCGCTCAACGAAGCGCGCGGCGAAGCCGTTGGCGACCGCGCCATCGCCCTTATCGAGGAGTCCATCGCCGCCCAAGGCTGGTCCGCCTACCGCATTGGCGGCGATCTCTTTGGCCTGGTGCTCAAGCACAACGACGTGCCTTTTGACAGCGAGCGGCTCAAAATCGACGTCGAGGCCCGCATCGAGCAAGAGACGGCGCTCGCCCTGACCTTTTCCGGCGGCGGGGTGCAGACGCCGGGCGAGGATTTTGGCAGCCACCCGCGCATGGAAGAAGTCTACTTCTCCGTCGCCCAACAACTGCTCGCCGTCGCCAAGGAACGCGGCCCCGGCCACCTCCTGTGGCTGCCGCACGAACCCGAAGAAGCGTCTGAATTAACACCCTACGTAATTCACTTTTACCGCGAACTGGCCAAGATCAACTCCGCCATAGCGCGCGAATTGGAAATCGAATCCAGGATCGACTTTCTCACCGGCCTGTCCAACCGCCGGGGTTTTGAAGACACCTTTCGCCGCATGGCCGACGCAGCGCGCCGCCGCGATAGCCCTTTAGGCCTGCTCTACATGGACTCCGACTCGCTCAAAAAACTCAACGACAGCAAGGGCCACGACGCCGGCGACCGCTTTATCATCGATACTTCCACCATTCTCAACGACGTGGTCCGCTCTTCCGACTTTGTCTCGCGCTGGGGCGCCGACGAATTTGCCGTGCTCATCGACGACACCACCCCGGAAAAGGCCACCACCCTGGCCCAACGCATTCAACAAGCCATCCAGACCCGCACCGAAGGCACCATTTCTATCGGCGTCTACTGCGGAATTCCCGAAAATACCGAAGACCCGGTCCACCTGGCCGACCACGCCCTCTACTGGGCCAAGGCGGCTAGCAAAAACCGCACTGAATTAGCCCAATAACCCCACCGGACAGCCACATCAGCAATATAGTCCACCCCCTATATAATGTGGCGAAAAACTAATATATATCGCCTTTTCGCCACATTTTTTCTTTCCACCTCTCTCATATAATTAAATTAAGTGAAATATTTACAACATTATACTAGACCTTTTTGTTTGTGGTATGGTTTTTGCAATTACTCTATATCAGCACCGCAGACAAACGCAAACGGAGATCAAATAGACAATCAGGGCATTTTACTCGACACCGGCACCAACGAAGTAGAAATTCTCGAATTGATCGTCAAAGACCTCAGCTACGACATCAACGTGCTCAAGGTCAAACAAATCCTCGAATACAGGGCAGACCAGGTCACTCGCTTGTATATGCCGGGCCTGCATCCGGCCGTCGGCAGCACCCTGCTCTTTCGCGGCAAGCCGATTCCCCTCGTCGACCTCAACATCTACTTCAACGGTCGCCCCAGCGAACCAGCTGAAGTGCCCCTGGTAGTCATCGTTTGCGAATTTAACCACACACTCAACGGTTTTCTCATCGACGGCCTCAACAAGATCTACCGCTTATCCTGGGACAAGTTGCAATCGCCCAACGCCCTGGTGCAAAACTCCCAGGCTATGATCACCGGTATAATTTCGGTAGAAGACCACGAAATTATGCTCTTGGACTTTGAGAGCATGGCAGCCGACATTTTGGGTCCGACCGCACCCGAGTTGGAACCCGCCGCCCCTGCGCCAGAATTAGACACCACCCAGGCAGAACAGCGCGCCCAGGTCAAAATACTGGCGGCCGACGATTCCATGAGCGTGCGCCGCCAGTTGGAAAAGCTGTTCGGCAAAACACAGTACAGCAACTTCACCATATTCGGCAACGGCGCGATGCCTACGAGGAAATTTTAACTCTAGAGGACGGCGACCGCCCGGCGATGCCCACCGTGTTGGTCACCGATATTGAAATGCCGCAAATGGACGCCCTCACTCTGTGTAAACGCGTCAAAGAAAAGAGGAGTGACATCCCCGTCATAATCCTCTCTTCCATGATCTCGTCGCAAATGGAAGCCAAATGCCACGCCGTGGAGGCCGACGCCTTTCTGTCCAAGCGCCAAATCGGACAGCTCATCGATTTACTCGACAGCCTGTGCCTAACCTAGGCGCAGCAATCCCATCTACGCCCGAGCCCCACCCCAACCCTTTCCTATAAATCTGGCCGTTGGCCAATTCGTTTTGTATCTTGCCTTAACGTTGCCCGTGCGTCAACGCGATGCCGCCAGACGTCTCAAGGACTTCGACATATTGCGCTAGGCCATAGAAAAACGCCATATTCTACCCCATGGAACCAAAGGAACTCATAGAAGTACTCGCCGCCCACGAGCGCTGGCTGGCCAGCGCCGGCGAAGAAGGCGTCTGCGCCAATCTAGAGGGGGCCGACCTCTCCGGCGCCAATCTCCAGGCCGCCAAATTGCGCGACGCCAAATTGCGGGGGGCCAAATTTCATCGGACGAGCCTGGAGTGGTGCGACCTGGGCGGCGCCGACCTGCACCGGGCCAACCTCCACGAAGCCTACCTCTTAGAAGCCAAACTAATGCGCGCCGACCTGGGCGGCGCCGACCTCTCCAGGGCCTACTTGGTGCGGGCCAATTTGTCCTGGTCGCTGCTCAAAGACGCCAACCTAGAATGGGTAGATTTGCACGGCGCCGATCTCAACGGCGCCGATTTGCGCACCGCCGACCTACACGAAGCCAATCTGGGCGAAGCCAATTTAGAGGAGGCCGACCTGGGCGGGACGCGACTGGCGCGCGCCGACCTGGGCGGCGCCTTCATGCATCTGGCCTACCTGGGCGGCGCCGACCTCAACCAGACCAACTTCTGCTGGACCTACCTGCACAAAGCCGAACACCTCACCGTAGAGCAACTGTCTGGGGTCCTCACTTTGCACATGGCGCAATTGGACGGGGAACTCATGGAATCGATCGAACAAGACCACCCCCACCTTTTGGCAGAACCGGATTGGCTGGCCGACCGCGTGCAGGAAGAATTCTAATCAAAGCGTCGGAACGGACAAACGGCAAACACATCTATTCACACTCGTTGCTCAGAAAGAAATCCCGTGAAAATTACCGACGTCAAAATATTCGCCGCCGACCAATTCGTCTACGTAAAAATTGCCACCGACTCGGGTCTGCACGGCCTCGGCGAAGCCTCGCTCAGCGGCCGCTCCCTGGCCATAGTGGAAGCCCTCAACCACATCAAACCCCTGCTTATAGGTCAGGACGCCACCCGCATCGAACACATCTGGCAAGACATCTTCCGCGGCACCTTCTGGCGCGGCGGCCCGGTGTTGCAATCGGCCCTGGCCGGCATCGACATCGCCCTGTGGGATTTGGCCGGCAAGGCGCTGGGCGTGCCCACCTACCGCCTGTTGGGCGGCGCCGCGCGCGACAAGGTATTGGTCTACCGCCACGCCTACGGCCAAACCGCGGAAGAGTTGATCGGCGTCTGCCACAAATTGCTGGCCGAAGGCTGGCGCGTTTTGCGCATCTCGCCCATCGACTCGCTGGGCGACGGCTTTGAGCCCAAGCAGGCGGTGGCGCACGGCATCGAACACTTTACCGCCCTGCGCCGCGCCGTCGGCGAAGAAATTGAAATAATCCTCGAAGTACACACATTGAAATCAATACGAAATACTCAAGAAAATAGAAATAATTTTTCTCCTACAAAATTTGAGGTAGGAAAATTAACTTTTTACATTCCTAAATATTTTGGATTT
>CAXGRO010000401.1:0-5612 GCA_964012055.1 uncultured bacterium | reverse complement strand
TTTGACCTCGGAGCCCGGCAGGAAGCCGGGCGAGAATGAGCGAGGGACCACCCCCTACCTGACCGTCCACATACTAGAAAAATGTCAAGTGCCCATCCCAAACCGCTCCAATGCCGCTCCCATCATCACCTCCGTCGGTGCCGCCTCCCCCGTCCAAATCTCAAACGACCTCGCCCCCTGAAACACCAACATCCCCAACCCGTTCAACGCCCGCGCCCCACACCCCCTAGCCTGCCGCATCAACACCGTCTCCAGCGGCTTGTAAACAATGTCCAACACCAACATGCCGTCGTGTAAACAAGCCTCCGCGTCTCCCACCGGCGAGGCATCCTCATCGGGGTGCATGCCCACAGAAGTCGAATTGATTAGCAAACCGGCTTGGCGCAAACTCGCCGCGTCGTCCATTCCCCCCACCCGCACCCGAGCGCGGCCGGGGTCCAAATCGCCGGCCAGCGCCTCGGCCTTTTCCACCGTGCGGTTGAGCAATACAATCTCTTCTACTTCGGGGCGCTGTAAAAGCGCGTAGAGAATGGCGCGCGCTGCCCCACCGGCGCCCAACAAAGCCACCGCAGCGGGCAAGCGTTCCATACCGCCCTCTTGCCGCAGGCTTTCCATCACGCCGTAGGCGTCGGTGTTGTAGCCGCACAGCCGGCCGTTGCGGTGGGCAATGGTGTTCACCGCCCCAATGGCCCGGGCCTCCTCGGAAATCTCGTCCAGGTGCGCCATGACCTCCACTTTGTGCGGCACCGTGACGTTGAGGCCACCAATGGCCAAACCGCGCATGCCGGCCAGGGCCTGTTGGAGACCGTCGGGCTGCACGTGGAAGGCGACGTAGACGGCGTCCAGGCCCAGCGCCTGCAAAGCGGCGTTGTGCATGGCCGGCGAAGACGTGTGTTCTATGGGATGGCCGATGACCCCCAGTACCTGCGTTGTGCCCGAGATCAACCGATCAGGTCCTCGACAAATTGGTCGGCAATTTCTAGGCTTTCGCGCCACGACACGTCGTAGAGCAGGCGGATGAGCACCACGCCGCCGGCAAAAACCACCGCCAGCAGCACAAACATTCTGAACAAACCTCGCATGGGAAGATCCTTTCGGAGAACCGCGGCCTCAGCCGCGGGTGCGTGATTTCCTCGTTTCTTTAACCGCCGCGAGCGCCGCAAAAAAGTCCGGGTAGACGCCGTCCAGACATTCCGCTCCCTGGATGGTCATTTCCTCTTCGGCCAGCAAGCCGGCCACCGCAAAGGCCAGCACCAACCCCACGTCGCCTTTGGCGTCTATAACCCCGCCGCTCAGCGGCAGGCCGCCGTCCACCACCAGGCCTTCGGGAAACTCGCCCACCTTGGCGCCGCGCTGCCGCAAGAGCTCGACCAGATGGGCGACAAAGTCGTAGTCGCCCTGGCGCAAATGGTCGACGTCGCGAATAACAAACTGGCCCGTGGCCTGGGTGGCCAGCACCGCCAGCAGGGCGACGTGTTCCACCACTTTTTCGGTGCGCGGACCGGCGATGCGCGTCGGCTTCACCGCCCCGGCGCGCACCACCAAGTCGGTGGTGCCGTCGCCGGCCTCCTGCAATTCGACGGGGGCGCCCAACTGCCGCACCATGTCGAGTAAGGCGCGGTTCTCCGAGCGCACCATCAAACGCCGCAACGTCAATTCCGACCCCTTTAAACTCAAGGCGGCGACGACAAAGGGATAGGCCAGGGGCAGCTGGCCGGGAATTTCCAAAGTCAACGGCTGCACCTCCTGTCCCCCCGCTACAGACACCAGATATTGCTCGCCGTCTTCTTGCCGGGTGCGCTCCACCTCCACCTGGCGCTGGCGCAAATAGTGGGCGACGCGGTCGCGACTCTTGGCCGTTTCGCGAAAACTGGTGACACCCTCGGCGCCCAATCCACTCAACAGCACGGCTAGCTTGTGTCCCAAAGACACATCCAACAGTCCGTGCTCCACGCCTTGCAGTTCCCCCTTGCCGCCCACGGCCACAACGTTTTCCTCCGGCCGTTCTATACTCGTGCCCATAGGAGCGAGCAACTGCAGCAACGATTCGACGGCCTCGTAGTGGCGGCCGGGGTTTACCCGACTGACAAACGACTGGGCGCCCAGCAATCCAACCAGTATTAAAACCGTGTCCGGGTAGAGCGGATCGAGATCCAACACTTTCTCGCTGGCCTTTACCCCCCGCAACCCCTTGCCCTTGACGATCAGATCGTTCTTCTGCCGCCTGATCTCAACGCCCAGCGTCTTTAATGTGGTCATCAGCGTCTCTATAGTCGGCGGTACATTTTGGACGCGGCTCTCGCCGGCGCCCAGGGCCGCCAGTATTAAATTTTTTTCCGCCGGTTCCAACTCGCCGGGAACCAGCACCTCGCCGGCCACTTTGCGCGCCGGGGTTACGGTTTGTTCCATGCCTTGCTCAAACTCAGGGTCGGCGGGCCTGGTAGCCGCACTCGTTGAGAAGTTCCAGGGCGCGCTCGGCGGCGGCTTCGGCGTCAAAACCCAAACGGATGGTGCCGCCTATGCCCTCGCGCACTTTCATGATTTCGATGTCGTTGATGTTGATCTGCTCGCGGCTCAGGGCGTTGGCAATTTCGGCGATAACGCCCGGCTTGTCTTCGGCCACCACGATAATCTCAAACAAGGTGTGGAGAAAGCCCTTGGCGTCGCGCGGAATCGAGTTGCGCACCTGATTGGCGTAGGCAAAATTGTCGGCCAGGCTGGGCTCTTCCAGGCGCCCCCGCACGTTCTGCAAGGCGTCGATATAGCGGTCGATCATGGCGCCAATCTGGTCTGCGTTGGTGACGCAAATGCCGCCCCAAACCGTACCGAAAGGGCTGGAGGCGATGCGCGTCAAATCGCGAAAGCCGCTGGCGGCCAGCGCCAGAAAGTAACCGTTATCTTCGTTCATGTGCCCCACCATCTCCACCAGCGAGGTAGCCATCATCTGCGGCAAGTGGCTGATGGCGGCCACCACTTCGTCGTGCACCTCGGCATCCAACTCCAGTACTTTGGCGCCTACCTGCTGGGTCAAAGTTGCAAATGCGTCGTAGACCTCGTCCGGCACGGCCGCCCCCCGCACCAGAATGTAAATGGCATTCTGAAAGAGGAACGGGTCGACCGCCGTCACCCCGGTCTTTTCCGAACCGGCCATGGGGTGACCGCCAACAAAGTACAAATCCGGCCGCAGACAGGCGGCGGCCGCCTCACCGATGCGGCGTTTGGTGCTGCCCACGTCGGTGATCAGGGCGCCCGGGGCGGCGCCGCGCGCCACCTCGGGCAACAGTTCGAGAATGCGCCCGATCGGCGTGCACAAGAAGACCAGGTCGGCGCCGTCCAGGGCCCGATCCAATTCCTCGTAGGTCCAACCTTCGTCTATAACGCCGAGAGCCAGGGCCTGCTCGATGGTCTCGGCGCGGCTAACGCCGACGATGCGGGCCTGGGAGCCGATGCGCTTGAGGGCCAGGCCCATGGAACCGCCTATCAGGCCGACGCCGATGATTGCAATGCGATTAAAGAAAGCGAAGTGCTCCTGTGCTGAAAATCAATGGACGTTTATACGCCCTGTTTGGGGCCCTGCGAGTGGACCTTTTTAATCTGCCTCGAGACTGCGGGCTTCGGCCATAATGCGGCTAAATATATCTTCCAGGGCCTGGTCGCCAATGGGGCCGTTATTGTGCGCCTTAATCGCCTCCAGCACGGCCTGTTCGCGCGCCGGGTCGCGCACAGGTTGGCCGTGTTGGCTCTTGAGTTTGCCAATTTCCAGGGCGTAGCTCATACGCCGGTTGAGCAGGTCCACCAAAATCTGGTCGACGGTGTCGATGCGGGCGCGCCACTCGCTCAAGTCCATTGTCTGTGCCTCCTCTAGCGGTGCCCCATAGCACGGCGCACCCGGTCCATGGTGTCGTCTACGATGGGGCGCAGTTTGGCGGCGCTCTCTTCCAACAGGCCGTCGATGTAGGCCGGGTCCTCGGTCACTTCGCGGTAGCGCGCTTGAATGGGCTCCAATGCGGCCAGCACCTGGTCGGCCACGGCGCCTTTTAAATCGCCGTAGCCCTTGCCGACAAATTGCGCTTCAATTTCTTCGCGGCCCTGTCCCGAGAGCGCCTGGTAGATGGTCAATAAATTAAAAACGCCGGGGCGCTCCGCATCAAAGACAATGTCGGTCTGCGAATCGGTAACCGCCCGCATAATGGTCTTGCGCAACTTCTTGGGGTCGTCCAGCAAGCCGATGCTGTGGTGCTGGCTCTCGATCGATTTGGACATTTTGCGGGTGGGTTCGTCCAGCCCCATAACTCGGGCGCCCACCTCGCGGATCAACGGCTCGGGCACCACAAAAACCTCGCCAAAAAGGCGGTTGAAGCGCTCGGCGATGTCGCGCGTCAGTTCGACGTGCTGTTTCTGGTCGTCGCCCACCGGCACCTGGTGCGTCTGGTAGAGCAGGATGTCGGCGGCCATCAGCGCCGGGTAGGTGAAGAGGCCGGCGCTGACGCGCTCGCGCTGGTCGCCCGACTTATCCTTAAACTGCGTCATGCGCTCCAGCCAGCCCATGGGCGTGACGCAGTTGAGCAGCCAGGCCAGCTCGGTGTGCTCGGGGACGTGGGACTGCACAAAGAGGACGGATTTTTCGGGGTCTAGGCCGCAGGCCAGGTAGAGACCCACTACCTCGCGGGTATTGGCGCGCAACTCGTCGGGGTCGTAGTCGACGGTGATGGCGTGCTGGTCGACGACGCAAAATATATTGTCGAATTGGTCCTGGTCTTCCACCCAATTGCGGATGGCGCCAATGTAGTTGCCAAGGTGTAGGCTGCCCGAAGGTTGAACGCCGGAGAAGACGCGTTTTTTGCTCATGTGTTTTCCGCCGCTGTTGCAAAAACGGCAACGGCCGCTGTAATTGATGTAATCATTCTGCCTCCAACAACTCTCTCACTTTGGCACCGATGTCTTCCTCGCGCATGAGCGACTCGCCGACCAGAATGGCGTCGACGCCGGCTTCTTGCAAACGCTCGACGTCTTCGCGGTGATTGATGCCGCTCTCGCTCACGGTGGTGGCGTCTTGCGGCATTTGTTGCAAAAGATCAAAGGTAGTGTCCAGCGTTGTATTAAACGTTTTTAGATCGCGGTTGTTGATGCCAATCAAGGCGGCGCCGGCCGCCCGGGCGCGCTGCAGTTCGGCAGCGGTGTGCACTTCTACCAAAACGCTCAAATCGAGCTCGGCGCCCAGCCCCAGGTAATCTTCCAACTGGCCGCCGTCCATCAGCGCCACAATGAGCAAAACGGCGTCGGCGCCAATCACTCGGGCCTGGTAAATCTGGTATTCGTCGACGGTGAAATCCTTGCGCAAAACTGGCAGTTGCGCCGCCCGACGCGCCTGCTGCAAATAGGCGTCACACCCTTGAAAATAAGCCTCATCCGTCAGTACCGAAAGCGCCCGGGCGCCGTTTTCGGCGTAGGCGGCGGCAATGCGCTCGGGGTCAAAATCGGCGCGAATGACACCCTTGGAAGGCGACGCCTTTTTAACCTCGGCAATGAGGGAAATGTCGTCCTCCCGCAAGGCGCCGATAAAGTCGGCCGGCTCGGCGCTGTCGAGGGCTTTATGTTTGACGTCGACCAGC
>CAXGRO010000400.1:0-5617 GCA_964012055.1 uncultured bacterium | reverse complement strand
ATAAACCCCCCCAATATCCGTCGGCCAACTCCGCCACGCCCCCCAGCCACGGCCCTACCATGCCCTCTTCACCACTGCCCAAGGCACCAAGGGGTATGATGGCCCGGCGTTCGGGGCGATACCAGACCAGCCCGTCGCGGCTAAAAGCCATCTGTACGTCCATCTGGCCCGTAGTCTGGTGGAAAACGGGCAGGGCCATGCCGTGCAGGTCGCGCCGCCCCGGATAGGAAAAGTAATTGTGGCTGTAAAAAGAAATGTCCAGATCGTCCTGGGCGTCGGGGTGGATGATGAGTTTGGGCGGCGGCCAGCGGCGAAAGTCCCTGGTCCTGGCAATGCCGTTGGCGCGGCGCACCATCTCCGTCTCCTGCGCACCCGCGCCAATGCCCCTGGGCTCCTCTGGGGCAAACCCCTGTGGCTGCATGTAGGCAAAGTACGTCTGCGTATCTGGGTCGTAGCCGGCGGCAATGCCCCCGTTGACGGAATAGTCGGCCAGCGGCTCCTCAATCCGCTGCCAGTGCAGCCGGTCTGTCGACGTCCAGCCCACCAACCAGCCGCGCAACACCACCTTGGGCCCCTTGTAATCCAACCCCTGGTACTGCATGGCATCCCACCGCTTCATGGCCTCCTCCTCACCCAGCTTTTCCCACGTATCGGGGTCGTACCAGCCGGCCCCCGATCCCATGGCCTTAAAGCGCTCTTCCGGCGGCGCTGAGGGGTCCTCAAAAATGTGCCCCTCCGGCCCGTCGGCCAGAAGGTTGTTATTCTTTGAGCCGTTGTACTCCACCTCCCCCAGTTGGGGCCGCGTCCAGCGGTAGGCGTCTTCGCTGGTGGCGTAGCAGACGCCGCCGCCCAACGCGTGATAGATCAGGTGATACTGGCCGTTCTCCCGCCACATATAATTGGGGCTCACGCCCTTTGCCTCCCACTCCACCTGCCCTCCAAAATCCAGCGGCGCCTTATCGGCCTCTTCTATCTTCAATTGAATTCCAATAGGCGCGTCGTAGAGGTCGTACCCCCCCTCCTTAGAAACCGCTCGGTTTCCGGGAAAGATATCCGCAACATCTACCAGGGGCATCCACGTGCCGGGGTTCCCCCGCGGCCTCACCCAATCGCCGGGGTAAAAACCCTGCCAGGATCCGGTGAGCACTCTTTCTTCTACCATGTCTTGTAGCCTTCCTTGCAAAAACCGTTCACATTCGCCTAAATATCGGCCAAAATTTCCAACGCCTCGCGCACCGGCACCGCCTCGCGCCCGGCCGTGCGCTCCAAATAGGTCCGCGTTTTGCCGTTGAGCACGCCGTAAAACCCGCGCACCTCTTTATCCGCATGATCGCGCCACAGGGAGGCCGGTATATACGACATCTCGCTGAGATGCCCGCGGCCCCGGTGGCCGTAATAAATCTGCACAGACTTGCGCTCGCATTGCGTGGGGCGCACCGCCACGGTGTGCAGGCGCGACACATTAAACAGAATCGCCGTACCCGCACAGCCGTGCAATTCGCGCACCCCGCCGCGCCCCAGTTGGCCCTGCTCGTCCAGCAACTCCTGCCCCACCGCTTCGGGCGAAATGGCAAAGCTGTGGGTGCTGGCGTCGACGTCGGACAGATAGAGCATCAACTGCACAAAGCCGAGGCGCAGCGGATGTTCCTCCCAAATAAAGCGCTCACCGCCGTCGCGGTGCCAGCGCCGCCCTGCGGGCCCGTCCCACGACTTCATACCCTCAATCGGCTCCCCCGCGTAGGGGCCCATATGCCGGAGGCTAATTTCCGAAAAACACACCTCGCCGCCCAATAAAACGCCCAGGGGCCCCAGGACCTTTGGATGGCGAATAATCTCATCAAACTCAGGCGCGGTCAACAGCGCCTGGCAGTTGTGCGTTTGCCAAATGCCGTTGCCTTTCCAAAAACCGCCAAAATCGCACCGATCTCGATCAAAAATCTGCCCAAAGCGCGCCACCTCGTCGTCGCTCAAAATCTTTCCCAGAGTTAAATAGCCATTATCTTTGAAGAAATCGTATTCTTCCTCTCGCATTGCGGTTTCCTCTAATTTTAGCTAGACTGCTATCACACCTATGTCGACCAAAACCGATTAAATACAGGAGCAAATTATGTCGCAAACCAAAACCCTCAGGCAGCGCATGAAAGACGGCGAAACACTGGTCGCCCTGCGCGGTTCGCTAAAAACCAGCAAAGAACAACTGGCCGACATATGGTCGACGGGAAGGTACGACTACATTTGGATAGACGGCCAGCACACCCCCTTCACCGAAGAGCAATTGGTCCACTACTGCGCCACCGCCGAAGAGTTGGGCATCGACGTGCAATTGCGCATCCCCCACACCCGCCACGCCTACATGGTGGGGCGCTTTCTCGACTTTGGCCCCAGCGCCGTGCTGATTCCCGAAGTGATGGAACCCGAAACCGTAGACGACGCCATCGCCTACGCCTATTACGGCCCCATCGGCCGGCGCAGCTGGGGCGGCGCGGCGCGCCGCGGCTTAAACGGCATGGACCGGCGCAGCTATGCGGCGTGGTGGAACGACTACGTAATTTTAGCCATTCAAATTGAATCCGTGGAAGCGGTGACCAATATTAGACAATTGGCCAAACCCGGCGTCACCGTGGTGACCTTTGGCCCCAACGATCTCTCCTTTAGCCTGGACGACCACCCCGAGTACCCGCTGCAAAACGTCGAGGACTGCATGCGTAACGTGGCCGAACAATTAAAAGACACCGACATCCGCCTGGCCATGGGCACGGCCACAAAACCAGAAGAGCGCCAGCCGTATCTGGACATGGGCATTACGCTCTTTCAGGAAGACGCGCCGGCTTGAGCAGCGCACTCCCTCAGGACGTCCGTACGCAGACTGTCATCGGGATAACCAAGCAGCCATTTCACAAGTCGCTTTACGCCAAATAAACTTGTGAAATGGCTGCTAAAATTCGCTCGGGCACACTATTAGGCCAGCGGCGCGACCGTCAGCTTGCCCGCCACGCCGTGTTTGTCGATCAAGCGCTCCACCAGACCGCTCTGTTTGGCCTCTTCGACAAAGTCGCGCAAAAACGCGGCGGCCGCCGGGCGCTCTGGCTTGGTGCCGATGGCCTGTTGCACGGCGGTGAATTGGCCGGCGAGAATGCGCGCCCCGGGCAAGCGCTCCACGTCCTCTATCAAACGCGGCCGCAGTCCCGCCAGCACATCCACCCCCTGCTCGACAAAAACATCGTAGGAAGCGTCGACTCCATCTGCCTTAACCAACTCGGCGCGCTCGATGTGATCGCTCAGCCACAGACCGTAGGCGCTACGCCCGGCGACCCCAATGCGCACGCCCTGGCGATCCACCTCGTCGATGGATTGAATGGGCGAGCCGTCCGCCACCAGGTAGGTGGCCTCGATCTCCGCATACGCCGCGGTAAAAGCAATCGTCTTGGCCCGCTCCGGCTCGGCGCCGATATTGCCAATGTCCCACACGTCCTCAACGGCGGCGTCGGCCAGCTCGCCGGGCGTGTCGTAGACCAGGTACTCCACCCCAACGCCCAGGCGGTCGGCCACCGCGCGGGCCATATCGGGGGAAACGCCCTCTGGGTCGCCTTGTGGCGTTTTGCCGGTGACCAGCAGAAAATTCGACAGGTTGATGGCGGCGCGCAAAACGCCAGTGGGTGCCAGTTCGGCGCGTATTTTTTCCGTCATGAGTATTCTATTCCGTTTCTTTATTTGAGACCCTCGCCCGGCGTCCATTGCGACTCGATCGGTTCGGCTTCTCCGTTGTATTCAATTTTAAGCGACTCCAGCGCGGCCAGCTTCCCTTCCAGATTTCGGCTCGTCAAAGCCGAGTGTCCGCAGCGCCCCGAGCGCCCTGGGGGCGGCTATCAGCTCAGCCAGTATGGGGTATTGACAAACCATGGCCCAATCGATCAACACCATGCTGCCAGTAGTGCATTGTTGCGCAAAATGCTCCGGACTCTGCTGGACAAGCACTTCGTCGCTAAAATGCCGCAACCCATCCACTGTGTGCGAATCGAGAATGTCTTCGAATACAGAAAACCCTTCGCGGGCAAACAGTTCTCTTTTACCGTTCAATTGGTTCCCCATGAGATATACGACTTGCTCACGCCTCGATCTCAGCCAACCCCCTGTACCCGTTGCTGGGCTTGGGCCGGCGCGAGTGGTGCGAGGGGCGAAACAACGCCGCCTGCTGCGGTTCCGTCAATTCGTCCCAGTACTCGGGCGGCGGGCCGCCCAGGCCGCCTCCGCCCCACGACATGTGCGAAGCGTTGTACTTGTACAGAATGGCCCGCCGCTGGTGGCTGGCCGTCCACGGCAGCGTTCCGTGCACGCAGGCCTCACTAAAAATGACGGCATCGCCGGCTTTGGCGTTAATCTCGGTGACGAACTCCTGGTATTCCTCCCACTTGAGCATCTTGTCCGGGCACTTCAAATTGGCCTTGTGGCTGCCCGACACCACGCACACGCCGCCGTCGCCGGGCCCCTCGTCGGCGAGCAAGTATTCGATGACGCAGAGGCCGGTGAAAATCTTGCCTTCGCGATAAAAATAGGGCGCGTTGTCAAAACTGCCGTGCAACATGCCGCCGGAGCATCCCTTGTCCATGGCAATCAGGCCCGGCCCGTGGTCCAAGCGCCAGCCTTCCCCCAGAATAGTGTTGAGATGGGGAACGGTCTTGGGGTGTGCCAACATCTCCCTGAAAGGTTCGCAAAACGGCTTTTCCAATTCCATCAGACCCCTAGTCGCCCCCAAACGCGTGGAGGTATTTTCGCCCCTCAAAGCTATCGAATCGCCAAAATACTCCGGGCTCTGCGCCAGTTCCAATGAGTCGATGGCGGCGTTGGCCACCTCCAGATGCTCCTTGCTCAAAACGTCCCGCACAATCAGAAATCCGGTCAAATCAAAAAGGAATTTCTCATCGACAGACATCTCCTCGGTTTCTTCCGTAATCGAATGCGAGGTATTGGCGTGCGCTATAGTCATGACTGCAAACCTTTCGTTGGAAACCACAATTTAAACGCAGCATTTCACGACGCCTATCTTAAATGGGAGATCTCGGCTTGTCAACAAAGCCGAACACTCTTTATCCTTATATATCATGACCGAAGAAGAAAACTATCGCTTCGACATCTCCGGCTTCCTCGTCGTGCGCGGTGCCCTATCGGCGCTCGAACTGGCTACCTATAACAAAACCTTCGACCGCGTGCTAAACGGCGGCGCCGATTTGCCGCCCACCGCCCCGTTCCGCTACCCCTTCTTGCAATTGCGCGACCACCCGGTCCTGGTCGACTACGTCCAAGCCCTGTGCGGCGAAGGATACCGTTGCGATACTGGGCCCCCCTTGCTGGGCGCCGACGACACAGCCGACACCCACCTGAGCGGCAGCGGCGAATGGCTCGACTGGTCGCGGGCCTACTTCCACCGCAACGGCGTGCGCCACTGCCAGGGGCTCACCGCCCTGTGGGCCCTGCGCGACGTAAGCCCGGGCGACGGCGGCCTGGCGCTCATCCCAGCCAGCCACAACAGCCAGGTCGAAGCGCCACTAGAAGTGCTCACCGGCGCCGACGACATGGGCCTGCCGGAGCAACCCGGCCTGCAAGCCCGCGATCTCCTGCT
>CAXGRO010000399.1:0-5620 GCA_964012055.1 uncultured bacterium | reverse complement strand
CTGTGCACGACCCTACTCCTCGAGCTCTTCCTTGTAGCGGCCAAAGGCGAAGGCCATGTCCATTTCTTCCATGATTGTCGTGCCCTCGTCGTCGGTGATCATCATGGACGCCATGTACTTCATCCAGCGGTCGGCCACCTCGCCGGTGTGGCTGCGGGTGAAGTGTTCCTCGGTCGGCGCCGTCATGTAGAGGTACAGGCGCTCCTGGTGGTGGTGGATGACCATGTTCACCTGGTTCTTGGCCATCGCCTGGGTCAGCTCGGGCCACAGCTCGTCGTGCGCCTTCTTGTACTCGGGGTAGAATCCCGGTTTCAGTTCATAGGTGAGTGCCTTTGACCACATGAGCTTCCTCCGTTTGGGTTTAAAGGGTGAACGTGAATGTGGGTTGAAAATGCCAAGTAGAGACCGAGAATGTCAATCGCGTATCCCGGATCAATAGTGATAACGCGCCTGGAGAAAATCGATGCGTCCCTCGCTGACCAGGTATACCAGGCGGTGTTCTTCGGTGAGCCGGCGCGACCAGGTGCCGGCTGGAAGGTACTTTAAGGGTTCCGGTTTGCCGATTCCAGAAAACGGATTCCACAGGATGGCCCGAACTAGATTGAGGGCGCGGAGGGCCGTTTTGCGGTTTGTTTTTGTCCAATACTGCAAATCTTCTATGAACTCCGTTTGGAACACCGCCACCCGTTCACCACGACCCGTGGGTGAAGCCTTTTTCTTACTCTTTCTCTTCGCCAAGACCCAGATCCCTGCGGAGATCCTCTACGTAAGAGGGAGGCAGCTCCTGGCGCTCTGCCCGCGACAGAGCGTCCAGAAGGCGCTTTGCATTCTTGGGCGATCTGAGAAGATGGGCCGTCTCCAAAAGGCTATTCAGTTCATCTGCCGAGATCAAGGCCACATCTTCGGCATTGCGCCGGCGGATGATCACGGGCTCGCGAGTGGACGCTACCTCATCGCACAGTGCGGCGAGAGAGGCCCTGGCATTAGTATAAGTAGTGACAAATGACATACTCATCTCCATTGAATAACTTGTACAGAGATATTGTACAGGTTATTGGTCCTTTGTCAAGTCTGTTGTTATTCCGACTCCGCGCAATTTCCTCACACGCCGGCGACATACCCCTTGCCAAAGGCCCATTCTCGCGGCTGCCCGAACGATCCGGTCTCGTACATATTGCACATCTGACCGCCGTCGATGGTGTAGGTCTGCCCAACGATGTAGCGCGACGCATCAGAAGCCAGAAAGACCGCCAATCGCCGAGACGACTTCTGGAGCGCGCGCGTTAGATGTTCTATACTTTGCGCAAGCATCCTAAAGGAGATTTATCTGTTATGCAAGTTACTGCATCCGGCATTGTCTACGATGGGCACAACGCCCCGCCGCACCAGAGGTCGTGCGCCTTCACCTCGGTTTACCTGGCTCAAGACCACACGCTCTACGTCTCCGGGCGCTGGGGCAGCGAGCGCGATTCGGTCGATGGCCATCCCTGCGTCTTTGCCAGCACCGATTGGGGCGACACCTGGGAGAAGCGCTACGAAGGCCACGGTTTGTGGGATTGGGACGGCCGCCCCGGTGAGAACAAGGGGCTGATCTGTACGGAGTTGACTCCCGGCGAGCTCACCGCCACCTCGCTCCTGGTGGATCGTTCGCAACCGGAGTTGCCCTTCATCAACCCGCAGACACAGGGGTTGTTGCCCATGCGCATTGTGCACTCCACCTCGACAGACGGCGGCCGCACGTGGCGCGGCAATAGAGCCATGGACGCCAGTCCCCACCTGGGCGCTTCGCCGTGCACCCAGGCCATTATGCGGCTGCACGACGGCACGCTCGTTCAGCCCTACGAGCACTGGAAGGAGTACGACGACCCGTGCCCCGGCGCCCCGGCGGCGCGTCTGCGCTACTCGCGCGACGGCGGTCAGACCTGGCCCGAGTTCAGCACCGTCGCCCAGCATCCAGACAATCGTCTGGCCTATTGGGACCAGCGGCTGGCCGTCCACCCAAATACGGCGCGCTTGGTGGCCATGTTCTGGACCCACGACTTCCAGGCGCAGCAGGACATCGACATCCACATTGCCTGGGGCGCAGCCGACGGGAGCGAGTGGTCGGTGCCGCAGAGCACCGGCTTGCCGGGGCAGCACTGCCAGCCTCTGGCCCTGGGCGGCGACCGCCTGCTCGCCGTCTACACCCACCGGCGCGATCCGCCCGGCATCGTGCTGTCGATCAGCGACGACTTCGGCAAAACCTGGGACCGTGGGCGCGATCTGATGGTCTACGACAGCACCCAAGGCACCGAAGCGGGGGCCGGCAAGCCGCGCGACCAGGCCGATCTGTGGCGCGACATGGAGGCCTGGCGCTTTGGGCATCCCCGGGCCGCATTGCTGCCAAGCGACGAGGTTTTTGTGGTTTATTACGCCGGGGACGACGAAGAGAAGAGCGCCCGCTGGGCGCGGGTGTCTCTGGCTTGAGCGTTGGCGCAATAGCCAGTAAAGTCTTCGTTTTGCGTCCAGACTGGCACGTATGGATGGCCGGCCATCCCAGAGGAAAATTCGCGGTGTTAGGAAGCGGGCGGATGCCGACCCAGCAGGGCCTCTTCTTTGCGAATGGCCAGGGCAAGGGAGCGGTTCATGTCATGGCCAGCGCTTCGACGGTAGCCCGTCCCGTCCCAGTTTGACTTTCTAGGCGGACGGCTTGCCAGCGGAAATGGGTTTCCCACTGTTGGCGGCGTGGATTGTAAAGAGGAACGGAGCGGCTACTTTGGGATCAATCGCATCTAGTCGGGCGGCTTTGCGCAAGGAACAGGAAACACAGGCCAGGGCTAGATTATCGAGGTGAGTTTTTCCGCCGCGGGCAACAGGCATTACATGGTCAATGTGAAATGTCGCCTCTTGGCCTTGCTGGGATAGACGGCAGTATTCGCACCGGCCTGCCGCGCGTTGGACAACTTGTTGACGCAGAGCGGCCGATATGTAATTCATTCCTGGGCTGGCTCATTCCATATTCGCTGGGTGCGCAGCTTTAATAAGCTGAGCATGTCCGCCAGATCCACCAGCCCTTCGGCTTCTTTGCGTTCCGCCGGAGTAAGCTCGTCCCCCTGGTCCTGACGGTTGAGCAAATGTTGGAGCCGCTCGTCTACGCCGGCGGGAAGGGCAAACCCATCTAGGGTGTCCGGCACTTCTAATTCGACCAGTACGTGCTGGGACATTTTGTCATGACCTTTCTTTAATCAGCTCACCAGATCGGCATCAATTAAATAAATATACTTAGGATCGAACATAGTCAAGATCCATTCAGTCCGTTGCTGCGCTTAGGGGAGGGGCACCTTGAGCCGCGTGCTGATACGGGTCGACCTCGCTGTTGGATAGGCGGTCGTAGGAGACGCTTACCCCCGCGACGATTCCGCCATGCTCGCCTTGGCTTTGACCACTTCTGCGGCCAGATGGTCCTCGTAGGCCAGGGGCTGTTCCAGGTGTTTCATGCGCTGGGGGCCGGCGGTCTGCAACATCGCCTCGCCGTAAATTCGGTCCACCCAAAACCGCGCAAAGGCGCCAATCTCGTTCTTCAGCAGCGGAATATCCGCCTCGCTGTAACGCGCCGTGCAATTGATGGTAAACATGCGCCGCCGATCGCTGCCGCCCCAGGCGCTGTGTTTGGTGTTCTGGTTGAAGACCACCACGTCGCCGGGCTGACTTTCGAGCGCCACGGCGGGCACTTGATCGCCCGAAATGCCCCACTCATCCTGCGATTCGCGAATCGCCGCCTGCAACGACTCGGCATACACGTCGCCGTAGCGATGGCTGCCGGGAATCACCCGCAAGGCTCCGGTATCGCGCGTCACCGGATCTAGATAGAGCGCCATTTTGTAAAAGATGCGCGGCGGTTTACCGCGGTTTTTGCCCGACCAGTCGGTGTCCGAATGCCAGTTGGTATCGCCCACGTAGAAGTTGCCGTCGCTGCCCAGGTATACATAATCGTCGCCGAGCAGGCTGGTGAAAATTCCGTTCACCCGCGCGTCGTCGAGCAACGCAGAAAGGTATTCGCTCTGGTCGATAAAAGGCACAATACAGGAGCGCGCCGTGCCGTCGTGCGGTTTGCCGTCGTGCCCGCCGCCGCGTTCGGTCCAGATGTTTTCAAAGGCTTCGATAATGGCTTCGATTTTGTCCTGTAGCAGGCCGGGAAAGGTCAAATAGCCAAAGGTTTCCATACGTGCGAGTTGTTCTGGCGAGAGTTGCATAGTGATTTCCTTTATTATCTGGCTTGTGCCCGTTGTATTTTAAAAATGTGGATCATGGGTCAAAATAGGGTGGTGTCGGGTGAAGAGCAAGGAAAGGCGGGGCGTTAAGGGTCGTGGCCGGTTGCGGTCAATCTCTGCTGCATTCCTCTGCCGCCCATAGTTTGATGCCGCCCTGGGTTCGCGCTACATTCGGAGTTGTTTGTACGTACATCGTTATGCCCGTGTGTCTGGGAGCCGTTTGCGCCCGGCGTCAGCGAATTCAGTTACACCTTGCCGCCCATCCGATTCCCACGTTCACCCTGCAGTTGAAATAGTTGACCAGTAGGAGTAATGGGATGTTTGAATTGATCTTTTTTATCAGCTTTGCCGTTTTCTTTTCCTTTTTGTGTTCGCTGTTTGAAGCGGCGTTGTATTCGGTTCCCGTGGGTTATATCGAATCGCTGGCGAAATCTGGCAGCGCTTCCGGGCGTTTATTAAAAAAGTTTAGAGAAAATGTGGACGCGCCCATTGCCGGTATTCTGTCGCTTAACACCATTGCGCATACGGTTGGAGCCACTCTTGCTGGGGCGGCGGCGGCAGAGGTCCTGGGCGAGCCGTGGTTGCCGTATTTCTCAGGGGTATTTACCCTGGTGATTCTTTTATTTTCTGAGATTATTCCAAAGACAGTTGGCGTGGTTTACGCCCGCCACCTGGTATCGTGTATTGCCTACCCCATCCAGATTTTAATCTGGGTACAAGCACCTATTATCTGGCTGTGTCAATTTGTGACGCGGCTCATATCTCGTGGAAAAGTTGAGCATATTGTCTCTTCGGATGAACTCATAGCACTGGTACATTTGGGGCGACACGCGGGAACCATTGGCGAAGATGAGGGCAGCGCCATTCACAATATTCTATTGTTAAAAGAGAAAACGGTTGAGCAAATAATGACCCCGCGCCCGGTCGTTTATTCGCTGCAAGCCCAGCAAAAATTGGGCGAAGTGCTGCAAGTGGGGGTGCCGTCGTACAGTCGCATTCCCATAGTGGATAAGGACGCCGAAGACGTTGTTGGGATCGTGCATCGCCGGGAAATTTTGTCGGCGGTTGCCGAAGGCCGCGAACACGTTCCCATTCAAGACCTCTCGCGCGCCCCGCACTTTGTGGTGGCAACGCTGACCTTGGATAGGGTGTTGCGCACGTTTCTAGAGCGCCAGCAACACATGTTTGTGGTGATCGATGAATACGGCGGGATGGCCGGCGTGGTAACCCTGGAAGACGTGCTCGAAGAGATCATTGGGCAGGAAATTGTGGACGAAACAGATGAGATTGTCGACCTGCGCGAACTCCCTCGCCGCCGCCGTCAGGCCGTGGGGAACGATAAAAAGGAATGAACTTGCTGAGAGATTGAC
>CAXGRO010000398.1:0-5636 GCA_964012055.1 uncultured bacterium | reverse complement strand
GGGCGTAGCCGCTCTCGTATTCGCCGTCGACCTTTGCCCAGGTTCCAATCCTCCGGTACCCTCAAGCAGACCCCCTGCCAGGCGAAGTCGCTCCAGTCCGTTTGCTTCTGCCGCGCCGCCATTTTTAAAAGAGCAGCACCGACACGGATTTTTGGATCAGGGCGATGGATACGGCCGCCATGCCCATCAAAGCCATGCCGCAGGCAAACCCCACCGCCAGAATGGGCGCGTACTGTAACCACTGCTCCTTGCCGTATTTTTTCCAGAAATAATAGCGCGCCAATAAAGCGCCGATAATTTCTGTAACGACAAAATGCGGCAGAATGGTCAGCGCCTTGACAAAGCCAAAAATCAGCAATATCGGCAAGCCGAGCAAATTGAGCAAGATATAACTACCCACACCGATCACCGTGCCAGCGGCAATTACGTTGGGTTTGAGTGCCTTAAAGAGCCAGGGCTCGTCCGTCGAACGCTGGATCCACGAGCTGGTGAAGAGTGGGTCTTGATCGACGACAAAATAATAGTGCCACCCCGCCGGCACCGCGGCATCGGCCTCCACGCGCAGCACCGGCCGGGATTGCCGCATGATGATCTCGGTATCGGGGCCGGCGGCCGTCAGCTTAGGCACATTGTCCACCAATTCGATCCCGGAAGGATCGGGAGTGGCCAGCGGCTGGACAGAAGGACGCAGGTTTTCGGGTGCCCCCGCTCCGTAGTGGGTGAAGAAGGTGCGCACTTCGGTCCAGGCCCCCACCTTGCCAAATTGACCGGCGGTCTCCAGCCACTCGTCGTCAACCAGGCGTGCGCGCCAGTACCAGCGTTCGCTTTCGATCAGATTGGAGGGTATCCAATCGGCCCGCTCGGAATTAGAGGCCACCTCCAACTCGCTCTTCATAGTGCCGGTGTACCACAAGCACTGTTGCAACGCCCGCAGGCGCCACATCTTCTGGGCGTAGGGGTAGGAGGCCGAGGGAATGGGCGCCAGTTTCCAGATGTAGGAACCGTACATGAAACTAGTGAAGAGAATGATGGGCACCATGAACACTTCGGCTTTGACAATGCTGGTGAACTTAGTGCCGGTCAATTCGATCTCGCGAAACTTCTGCGTATAAGCGCCGTAATTACCCAGCGGGAAAGGCACGAACCAAATCTCTACGCCGCGATAGCCCGAAAGCAAAATCATCGCTTCGCGCACGAAGGGAATTTCCACGGTCTGTCCTACCATGCCCACCAGGCGGGCGTTGACGAAAGACTGGAAAGGCGTAAAGATGAAACCGAAGAAAATGAAAAACCAGAAAAACTGTGCGAATTCGGGCAAGAGCAACCAGGCGATGGTAATCAGCATGCCGGTGGCGCCCAGGTAGAGGGCCAGCGCCGCCCAAATGGAAAAGTCGCCGCGCCCTTCGGGAACGGGCCCAAAACCGCGCGGCTTATCCGCCTCGGCCATTTCCTGCTCTTCGGCTTTTTTGGCGCGCACGCTCTGAAACACCTGGTATAAGCCAATTATGGCGATGGCCAACGTCGTGCCAAAACCAAAGCTGAGCCAGAAGTCCATCTGGTTCATAAAGAAGGTATCAATGGACCCCATGCCCTGCGTCCACAGCGTCAAATGCCCCGTCTCGTAGAGAATGGGGTTGGCGATGGACGATGCCACTACGCCGATAAAAGTACCGATCACGCCCCAAAAAGGAATGATCATCCCGGCAAAAATCACGCCGATATGCGCCGTGAAACCCAGCGGCGTGGCGGGAATGAAGTTGCCCGTCACCTGTGTGAAATCGACAAAGGGAATGGGGATGAGTTCGATGGGCTCGGTCAGCAGGGCGCCGGTGACGGCTGGCAGGGCCACGTAGATGGTGCCAAAAACCAAACCAATCATGGCTCCAGCTGAAAAGACGCGCCAACGCCACGACTCCACCCCCTGCGTGGTTTCGGCCAGGGCGGTGGCTCCCATGGCATTTACCGGGGCCAGAGGGAAGGGCAGGCGCTCGTAATCCGAGTTGAGACGGAAGAGCGTGTAGCCCATAGTGAACCAGGAAATGCGCGAGATGATCATGCCCGCTACCATCAAAACAATGGGCAAAATCCAGTCTTCGTGTATAAACGTCCGCGAAATGACCGCCTCTGAGGTGGGCTGCGGAGCCACCCAGGTGGGAATCAGTTCGGCAATGCCAAACTGCTGGGCGGCCGGTGACTGCACCAGATATTGGGCATAGAGCAGCCCCTCAAAGGCACCGGTTTCGGCCGCAATCAGCGAAGCCGCCACGTAAAACAGCAGGTAGACTTCCTGGCGTTTGAGCGTGGTAAACGAGCGCTTGGTGATCTCGGCAAAGAGGATGATGGTCACCCACTCCGCCGCCGCACCCAGCGAGCCGCCGATCATCAGGCTCAGGTACATATTGCCTGGCACCATGATGAACGACACGAAGAGCACCCCGAGAACAGTTTTGATGGTGAAACCGTCTTCAAACTCCGAAGGCGCCTGCATCAAATTTCTATATTCTTCGAGTTCCTTGTGTTGGTCGTCTTTGCGTCCGAGCACTGGACGTCTTCCTCCCTTGTAACTGCAGCCGCCAAAAGCGCGACTGCCGCTTGATTACGCGGTTATCTTCTCGCGCGTCCCCGCCAGCAGTTCCTCCCCCTGCCCTCGGTAATCTTCCTTGGCCTCGGCATCCACCGTGCGCCAGATGAGGAACTGTTTGCGAATGACGTTCATGAAGCGCTGGTTGACCCGCCGCCACGAAGCGTCCTCGCCGCTGAGACGCTGGATCTTGAGAGTGATGGCGTAGATATTGTGTTCGGCTTCGGGTTGGGCGGTAAAAGCAACGTGCTGGCTCACGCCCAGGTCAAAAGGTGCCAGCCATATATTCATGCTGATGGTGTAACCCATGCCGTTTTCGGCCTCAAAATTCTCCAGGCGCGCCCCGTCCGTATAGAATGTGCCTATGGACTCCTCACTGTAGGAATCGAAATAACCGATGAGAAATACGCTGAGGCCCAAAACCTCATTACCGGCCACGGTGAACGGAAATTCAAAATCCCAGTGATCGCCCTCGGGCGGCGGCAGTTTCCACTTGCGCGTCACGTCCGGCACTGCCATCTGCGAGGCTTTGCGCGCCGGATAAATGGACGAGAGCATGACCACGGCCATCACCAGCAGGCTGGAGGTCACCGCCGACAGCGACGAGTAATTGAGCGTAAAACCGGCCAGCAGTTCAAATTCGATCAGCATCTTGGCCACCACCTGCCCCGTCAGGTAACCGGCCACCACCCCCAGCACCGAATAGACGCAGGATTCAGCTATGAAGAGCCAGGAGATGTGCCCCGGCGCCAACCCCACCGAGGAATAAATGCCAATTTCGTGAAAGCGCTCGTAGACGCTACCCATCATGGTGTTGAGCACGATGAGTGAGGCGATGAGAATGGGAATGAATAAATTGGCCATGCCCGAAAAAGACGTCATGCCCAGCGAACTGTAGATCGACACTTTGACATACTCGTCGCCGGCCTCCTTTATGCCGGCGAAAATAGTCACCGCCAGGCGCGCCAAAAACTCCTCGATGGCGGCGCGCTCGTCCACGCCCTCGTTGAGGCGCACGGCCACCGACTGCAGCGGATTGCCGCTGCCAATATTGCGCAGAGTGCGATAGGGGATAATGAGCGTGTTGGCCGGCTCCAGATGGACGAAGGGTTTAATATCGACCTTGGCGTCGGCCAAACCCTCCTTCTCGCGCTTCTCTTCCTCGGCGACCTCCTGGACCGCCTGGCCGCCGGTCACGGCGAAATCAGCCGGAGTCATGATTTCGTCGTCGAGGTCGCGGAGTTCCTTCATGCGCTTGGAGTCGATGACGCCGACCACCCTAAAATGTTCGCCGAAGACGCGTATGTAGGTATCGCCCACCTCCGATAGATCAAATTCCAATTTGTCGGCGCCGATCATGTCGTTGGGCAAAATGCAAACCTTCTCATCTTCCGGCTCAAACCAACGGCCTGCCACCAGCGCCCGGTCGAGGCCGGTAACGTCTCTTTCTTGCGGCGTCAGCCCCAACACCGCCAACGCGTTGTGGGCCGAATCGCCGTGTTTCATCTTGATGTGGGCTTTGCTCTTATTGCTGTACCAACTGCGCGGTGCCACCACGCCGGTGTCCTTAAAATTGCTCATGGCATATTCGAGCACCGACTCTTCCAAGGGATTCCACGCCTTGCTGCGAATCATCAATCCCTCGTAGAGGCCCTCGTTGTCGCGCTGGATCTGGTTAAAGCGCAAGGTCGTCTGAATGGACGTAAAGGAAAGCACCGTGAAAGTTAGTAGCAGCAGCGTAATGAAAGTGAGCACTGTGCGCAATTTGCGCCGCTTCATATTGGAAATGCCCAATTGGAAAGCGGTGACCGAGGCGCTGGAGCGGCTCACGTCGGTATCGTGGATCACCGCCACCTCCGTGCGCAACTTCTTCATCTGTTCGTTGAACTTGCCCGAAATAAGCCACATCACCAGCACGGCCAGGGCCAAAATGATAAACGCCAATAAAATAACAAAGGGATTGGACAGTTGGAAGGCGGGATGCACCAATGAGAGAATAATCCAGATGACCAGAAAAACGCCGACAAAACCAATAATCTGATTCTTTATGGTTGCGGCGCTTATAATGAGGCGTTCGGCGAAAAAGGCGCAGGGCAACACCAGGGCCATAAAGAAGATGATACCCTGAATAACATCGTTTTGAGTCGATTTCACGTCCGGATAAGCACGCGATTCTAGACCGATGGCGGCCCGCGTATCGCGCACAAAATCGCCCCAGCGGCGTTCCGCCAGCGCCGCGTCGGCCGCGTCGAGTTCCTCCTTGGCGCGGCGGTGCAAATTGTTGAGGCGTTGGTTTTCAATGGCAAAGCCGCGCAGTTCGATCATGCGCGCCTCGTCCAAAGCCCACATGTCTTTGGCCATCAAATAGGAGGTGCGCGCAAAAGACGTGCTCTGGTCGATTGGATAACCTATGCCCTCGGCCTCGGCCACATCGGTAGTGCTGGTTGAATTGAGCAGTAGAGAACGAAAACCCAACATACCGGCCCCCAAACCCATTTTAATACTGGTGCCGGGGCGGGCAAAGAGCACGCCAACGGCTTCGTCGAGGGCCGAGGGCCCTTCCCCGATGGTATAGCCGTACTCGACCGGGGCGCTGTCGGTGTCGTCGAAAATGCTGATAGTGGCCAATTTGTTTAGATAGCGCGGATCGACAATGTCGTAAAAATTGTAGGCGGTGCAGGGAAAGAGGATGGTAATCCACTTCTTGTCGCGCCAATCCATAGCAACTTTCATGGGGTAGAGTTTGTCGCCCTGGGTGCCGCGATCTGGCGCATAGGTAATCTTGCCGCTAATTGGATCGGTGTAATAGCCTTCGATTTGCACGTTGTTGACGCGGATGCGGTTGACGTGGAAAAAGCCATTTTCGTCCACCACTTCGTAGTATTCGCCGCGCACGCCCTTATAGGATTTCTTCTTGCCGTTGCGCACCACCGCCACGGCACCCGAGCGCGGCAAGTCGGGCACTATGCTGCGGCGCGGAAAAACCATGGTCTGGGCGCGTAGCGAACGCAGCGTGTCCTTGAGGCGCATTTTAAAATCCGGGAAGAGTTCCGGG
>CAXGRO010000397.1:0-5652 GCA_964012055.1 uncultured bacterium | reverse complement strand
GCCGAGGCCCGCGTCGATTCGATCATCGACGCGGCCGACGGCAGCCCGCGCTGGCTCTACCGGCCAGACCTGGAGCCGGGCGTGTACGAAGCACAGGTGCGGCTGTTGCGCAACGGCGAGGAGATTGGCTTCCAGCGGACGCGTTTCCGCTTGGGTGGCGATTTGGCCATTGCCAACGCCCTGGTCTACCCGCACCCGGTGCGGGAGACGGCGGCTTTTACTTACGTACTTTCCCACCCGGCGGCGGTGACGGTGGAGATTTACAGTTTGGCCGGGCGCCTGGTGCGCCGCCTCGAAGCGCCGGCGCAGAGCGCCGGTTTTCAACAGGTGGCGTGGGACGGGCGCGACCAGGGTGGGAGTGTGTTGGCCAACGGCATCTATCTCTATCGCATTGTGGCGGTGAGCGAGATCGGCGAGGCCGTATTTAGGGGGCCGTTGAGCATAGTGCGGTGATGGGCAAAGGCGGTTCTGGTTCTGGGCGGACCGTCTATAGAAGCCATTTCACAAGTTGCTCTGGGCCCAAAGCGCGAGCGAAACGCGCGTGGGGCAAATGGATTTGTGAATGGCTTCTTAGTGTTATAGTAGGTTTATCTTTCCTTTAAGCCAAGAAATTCCAATACGTTTGGTATATGTTGCTCATTTCTGATTGATCGATTTGATCTCCCAACTGAAGCGGTTGTTGGCCGGATCGTTGTAGTCGACGTAGACTGTGGGGTCCGTTGCGTTGAGGAACTCTTCTAGGTTGGTGTAGCCGTCGTTGTCGCGATCGGTCGGGCCGTCGGCGGGGTCGGCCGGATTGAGCGCGTGCTGGGATTCCCAGGCGTCGGGCATGCCGTCGCGGTCGGTGTCAGCCGGCGGTTGACCGGGGGCCAGGTGGGGCCAGCCGCCGACGGTTTTCTGGGAGTCGATGATACCCGAACCTTCGCCATAGGTACCGCCGTAGGTGGCCGTGCCGGACGCGACTTCTTTGATGATGCGTTCGTCGTGCGCGTCGCGTTGGGGGAGGATAGCGCCGACGTGGTCGAGCACGCGCCGGTAAGCGAGCGCGGCAGAATCGGTGCGGACGGGTGCGATTTCGAAGGGGCCGTCGGCGCGAAAACGCTCGAGGGGCAGGTCTTTAGCGGGATGGACGCCCAGCCAGTTGTCGGCCGTGACGTCGGGCGCGCCGACGACGAGATTGTCGGCAATCCACCAGCGCTCCAAGCCCTGGGGACCCTCGTCGTCTTTGTAGGGGTTAGCCAGGCGGGTGCGAACTTTTTCGCGGGTGGCGGGGCCGGGCTTAAAAACGTTGTTGACCAGGTTGATGCGCACGTCGCCCTCGCCGCCGTAGACGGAGTTGTAGCCCCAATTGTAGATGACGTTGTTTCGCAGGTCGACCCATTGGACGGCGGGGTTGCCGCCGGCGATGCGCGGGTTGCGGCTGGAGTGGTGTGCCAGCAGGTTGTGGTGGTAGCTGATGCGCTGGCCGCCCCAGATGCCGCCGAAGCCGTGGGCGCCTTTGCCGTGCACCGATTCGCGCAGGCTTTCCGAGATCAGGCACCATTGGACGGTGACGTCTTTGCTGCGGTAGACCGAGACGCATTCGTCCACGCTCCAGCTGGCCGAGCAGTGGTCGATGATGATGTTTTTGTGGTAGCGGCTGCCGATGGCATCCATCTCGCGGCCGGCGGTGTCGCCGAGGCGCACGCGCAAAAAGCGCAAAATGACCTGGTCGGCATCGATGCTGAGCTGGTAGTCGCGCAGGGCGATGCCGCCGCCTGGGGCCGTCTGGCCGGCGATAGTGATGTAGGGCTCTTTGATCTTGAGCTGGCTCTGCAGGCGAATGGTGCCGGCGACGCGGAAGACGACGGTGCGGGGACCGGCCGCCTCGACGGCGGCGCGCAGGCTGCCGGGGCCGCTGTCGTCGAGGTTGGTGACTTGGATGACGCGACCGCCGCGGCCACCGACCGTGTGGGCGCCGGCGCCCTCGGCACCGGGAAAGGCGGGGACGGCGAGGGCCTCGGCACCCGGAGCCGCGCCGACCGTAGTGCATGCGAGAGTTGCTGCGATGAGAAATGCGAATGGGTTTATGGGGCGATTCATAACCAATACTGTAGACACTTTTTGTAAGTCATTGATAAATAACGGCTTAGGTAAACAGATATTGAAAATTTGTAACTTGGTGATAAATAATCACTTACGAATTTCTTCGATCTTGGCGTCGCGTTCGGCAAAAATCTGTTCGCGCACCCGGTTCATTTCGGCCTGGAATTGGCTCTGGTGTTCGGCCAGGGTTTGCGGTTCCACCTCCTGGGCCAGTTTTTCAATTTTGCCCTTGAGCGCAATTTCTTGCTCGGCCCACTTGGCTTCGTATTGTTTCTTGACTTCCTCAATGGCGGCCTTTTGTTCGTCGCTCAGTTCCACGTAGTCGTCGCCCAGGGTGGCATTGGCCCGTTCCATGGCTAATTCGAGGGCAGATTTCATCGCGGGCTCCTTTGTAAGATGGTTTCTTCGGTTTATGTTATAGTCCTTTTGCAAACTATAATGTAAGCCATGAGAGAGGACAAAAAAAGGAGCTAAACCATGCACAGACAGTGGAACGTGTACCTGGCCGGCGAGATTCACAGCGATTGGCGCGAGCGCATTCGCGCCGGCGCCGAGGCGGCGCAATTGCCCGTGGTGTTTACGGCGCCCGTCACCGACCACGGCGCCAGCGACAATTGCGGCGTGGAAATTTTGGGCGACGAGCAGGAAGGTTTTTGGAAGGACCACAAAGGGGCTAAGGTCAATGCCATTCGCACCCGCACCCTGATCCGCGACGCCGACGTGGTGGTGGTGCGCTTTGGCGACCAGTACAAGCAGTGGAACGCCGCCTTTGACGCTGGTTTTGCCGCGGCCCTGGGCAAGGCGCTCATCGTCTTGCACGACCCCAGCCTCACCCACCCCTTAAAGGAAGTGGATGGCGCCGCTCTGGCCGTGGCCGCCGAGCCCGAGCAGGTGGTGGAGATTTTGCGCTACGTGATCGCCGCCTAATCGCCCGCCACCGATTGGCCAAAGGCCTCGACGAAGAGGAAAAAATCCTGGAACCCCACCTGCTCATCGCCGTCTAGGTCAAAGCGCGCCGTATCGCCCGCTGCCGGCTGGCCGAAGGCTTCGGAGAACAGGAAGAAGTCCTGGAACCCCACCTGCCCGTCGCCGTTAAAGTCGGACTGGGCGACGGTGGACGGCGTTTCGGTGTTGTCGTCGGCCAGCGCTCCAAGCGTCAGGCTCAGGGCGCCCTCGCCGGACAGGTTTATGCTGAAGACGCCCTCGGCGGTCGAGGTGTCGGCAAGGGTGCCCGCAAAGGTGAGTTCTTCGACCGGCCGCGCCAGGGGAATGGCCAGTGTCGTGGCGTTTGTGGTGCGTACAAAACCGGCAATCGAGTCGGTGCCGAATTCCAAACTGATGTCGATTGAATCGACGGCGCTGAACAGGTCGGCCCCGTCCACCCGCACAAAGCGGGCGTCCTGGGCGGTGAGCGCTTGTAGCATAGTGCCGGCGTAGCGCAGCAGGCCAAAGCGCGCGTCGCTGTCCACCTGCCCCGCCGGGCCGCTAAAGCCGCTGCTGTCGGCGCCGGCAGCGCGTACCCAGGTGAGGTCTTGTTGCTCGTCTAGGGTCACCTGTACTGCCTGCCCGCCGCTGGCGGCGGGGGCGCTAAAGGTCGGCTCGGCTTGCTCCAGGGGCCGCGGGTAGAGCACGGTGAGAAACTCGACGTCGGCGCCGCTCTGCTGCGCCTTAAACACGGTGTGGGTCGGCTCCTCCAGATAACCAAAGGAGTGCAGGGTGTCGTCTTCGGTAAAGGTGCGCCCTTCCTGGTCCGGCATGTAGGCCAGCAACTCGGCCTGGTCGCGCGTCCAGCGCGCCAGATTGTCGCTGCGCTGGTAGGTGCCGCCGCTGCTGCCGCCGCCGTTGCCGTGCAGGCGCCATTCGTACTGGTGGGTGGCGTCGTTGCGCACCTCGTCGGCGATGACAAAGTACGACTTGCCGGGAAAGAGGACGCGGCGGCGCGCGTCGACGTTTTGGTACTGGGCCCGCACTTCGGCGTAGTCGGCAAAGGCGCTGGCGAAAAAGTCTTCGATGTAGGCGTCGTTGCCGCCGTTTACCGGCTGACCCGACAGCAGTTCCAGCGGCGGCCCCTGGCCGTCGACCAAAATGACGTTGTGGTTGCGCCCTTCGTTGACCTTGTGGTGGTTGGTGAAGTTGATGTAGCCGGCGTCCACCGCCAGCATTTCGCCACCGGCGTAGAGGATAAAGCTGGTTTCGTCCGGGTGCTCGTGCGCCAGCCCTTGCTCGCGCGCCCGCCCGTGTTCGCCGCGCAAGAGCATGTAAGTGGCGTCGGCCGACCAATCGCTGCGAAAGACTGCGTCGCCGGCTTCGGGCATAAAGATGGAGGGCCCGCGCGTCGGCTCCTGCGCGACCACGCTGTCGTCGTAGAGGGCGATGGCATCCATTTCGGAAAATTCGCGCACGTAGAGGCCGGTGCTGTTGTTCTGCCAGTCCCACAGGTGGGTGCTGCCGTCGGCGTCCACCGCCGCCAGGTAGTGTCCGTAGAACTCGTCGAGGTGCCCGTCGTCGATATTGGGCCGCCGCCCGTTGGGCAGGCGCAGGTTGAGAGACCAATCGTGCATTTTGTCAATTTTGGGGCTGGAAAACAGGTCGAGGTTGGCGACGTTTTTAAGGGCAAACATAAAAGGCAGGTAGACGTCGGCGGCGTAGCGGCTGTAGAACGGCCCTTCGGCGTAGCCGCCGTCGGTCTCTTCGATCTGGTGTTCCATCGAGCGCATTACCAGGTCTAAAGCGTTTTCTGCCCAGTCCTGCGGCGTGGCGCCATCGCGCCCCGCGTGGTCGCGCAGCGCCAGGGCGGCCAGACCCAACCCGCCGTAGGCGCGCACGTGCCAATTGTCCAGGTGAATGACGTCCAGATCGCGCGGATCGGGGCTGTCGTCGAGGCGTATGCGAATGGTGACAAACCCCAGGCTCTGCTCAAAGATGACAATGCCCTCGTGGATGCGCTCGGCCTCCTCGGCCAATATGGTGCGGATTTCCTCTAGGGAAGCACTGTCGTCCTGCAAAAAGTTATGCAGCATATCGTAGGCCACCGCATAAATGGCCACTACTTCCCCTTCGTTGTGCGGCTCGCCTAAATCGCCGCCGCGCGGCGGAAATTTCATATCCTTCATAATTTCCACCGCCCGACTGGCAAACGCCGTACTGTCGGTCATTAAATAAGCAAACGCCAAACTCTTGGCATAACGTGCCTTGGTGCGCTCCTCAGTAAAAGTGGTCGGCACGTTGGTAGCCCGGCTCAGCGTTATCTGCCACCAGGTAGAATAGGGCGCTCGCTCAATGCGCTCCTTGAGCAGGGGAATGTCGTCGGCCGAAAACAACAAACTGGGATGTTGCTCTGCCGGCAAGGTGGGCAGGGTCTGCGCTGCGGCGCCAGAGGCGAGGGCGGTGAGGAGAACTAATGTGGTAAAGTAGGTGCGATGCATGGCTGTTTCCCCATGAGATTCTTCTAGTTTTCGCGTTGAGAACTAAAGTCTAGCGGAGGTTGGGTAGAGGGGTGGTCCCAGAGCGGGTTTCAAAGGGGCTGTCCGCAGACAAGCGGTAATAAGTCCACCCCGATATTGGACA
>CAXGRO010000396.1:0-5658 GCA_964012055.1 uncultured bacterium | reverse complement strand
GCCCGGCGGTGAAATCCTGATGAGCGATCACGAATACCCGTCAATGGAAGCGCTGTAGAACTATGTGGCAGAGCGGGACGGCCTGACGGTGCGCAAAATCGAGTTGCCCATCCTGGCCGAGAGCAAGCAGGAAATCGTCGACGCCTTTGCCGCCGGGATGAACGAGCGAACGCACCTGATCACCTTCTGCCACGTCTACTTCTTTACCGGCCTGGTCACACCGGCTCGGGAACTGTGCCACCTGGCGCGGGAAAACGGCGCGCTCAGTATGGTCGACGGTGCGCACGCCATTGGGACGGTGGATCTCAACCTCTCCGAGATGGGTTGCGACTTCTACATCAACAGTTGCCACAAATGGCTCCTCGGCCCCAAAGGCACGGGCATGGTCTACATCGACCAAGCCCATCAGAACAAGCTGCGGCCGCTGTTTATCGTCGACGACCTCAGCCCGACCCCCAGGGCGAGCCAGTACGACATTCAGGGCACGCGCGATCAAACCCATTTTGCCGCGCTGGGCACGGCCATCGATTTTTTCAACGGCATCGGATGGCCCGAGAAAGTCCATTCGTATGTCTACGGACTAAGCCGTTATATGAAAGAAAGTTTGCTCGAGGTAGAGGGGGTGCACCTGACCGTACCGATGAGTAGCGAAACGTCCGGTTTTATGACCTCATTGGTCATTGACGGTGTGGACCCCCCCAAGCTCAGCCAGTGCCTGTGGGACGATTATCAAATCCAGAACAGCGCCACCCAAATCAACGACGCCCGCTACCTGCGCGTCAGCGTCCATTTCTTCAACACCTACGACGAGGTCGACCGTTTAATTGCGGCGCTCCGCGATATTCTGGCAAACCGAAAAGATACGCTGGCGGCGTAGACATGACCCTGAGCCGCCAACAAATCGAGCGTTTCGCAGAAGAGGGCTATCTCCAGCTCGACGACCTCCTCCCCATCGAGGAGGTCTATCCCGTCATCTGGGAATTCGAGGCGTGATCGACCGCCAGGCGCGTCAGCACAAGGCCAAGGGCAATCTCACCCACCTGCACGAGCGGGAACCGTTCGACCGGCGCATCGCCCTGCTCACCGAGCAGGTGCCGGATATCGCCCACTTCCTCAGCCCGCAACGCGTCCTGGGGCCGGCGATGTTCAATCTGATGCGCAACGCGAAGATCCTCGACTTCTCGAGCCGCTGCTGGGCGCCGAGATCCTCTGCCATCCCACCCACGTGGTACGGCCCGCGCCGGCGCGACCGGCCCAAGGGCAATGAGCGCTGGCACCCCACCGAAGGCGTGCCCTGGCACCAGTACGCCGGCGTACTGCGGCCCGAGTCCGACGAGACCTTGCTGATCACGGTGTGGATTCCCCTGACCCCGGCCAACCGCGACAACGGCTGCCTGCTGGTAATTCCCCGCAGCCACCGCTACGGCGTGCGCCTGCACGAGGCGAGCACCAACTACGGCATCCTAAAAGAAGAGATGCCGCCGGGAGCGCCCGTGGCGCTGCCCATCGAGCCGGGCGGCGTGATCCTGTTCAGCAACCTGGTCTGCCACAACGGCCTGCCGAGCAATTCCGATCGGGTGCGCTGGAACATTGATCTGCGCTACCAGAACGCCGGGCAACCCACCGGCCACCCCTACTTTAGCGGTCACCTCGTCCGCAGCGGCGATCCCGCACGCGAGTTCACCTATCCGCAATGGGTCGGCATGTGGGAGCGGCAGCTGGTGCACGACGAGCCGTGGCCAGCAATCCCCCGCTGGCCGAGATCCCACACAGTCTAGTCCGGGCGCGGTGGCGCTCACAGCGGCGAAAACTACCTTGGCCGTCCCCATCGGACCGGCCGGGCCTAAAAGAGAGGCGCGCAAAGCCCGACACCCCACCAACAAAGATGGCGATAAGGCCCACACATAGCTTGACCCGATCCCTTAAAAATCCTTTTATAATTCCCCATGACAGACAGGACTGAACGACTCAAGGACAAGGTCGCCATCATCACGGGTGGCGCCAACGGATTGGGAAGGGCGACCGCTGAGCTCTTCGGCCGCCAGGGAGCCAGTGTCGTAGTCACCGACATTCTGGCGGAGCTGGGTGAGCAGGTGGCTCAGGGGATTCGCGACGAAGGAGGCCGAGCGGTGTTCGAGCAGGCGGACGTCACCAGCGAAGCGGACGCCAAACAGATGGTCGACACGGCCGTGGCACAATTCGGCCGGCTCGACGTCCTCATGTGCAACCCCGGCATCCAGATCGAGAAGACATTGCCCGAGACCACCGAAGAGGAGTGGGACCGGGTGATCGACGTCAACCTGAAGGGCCCCTTTCTCTGCTCCAAACACGCCCTCATCCAGATGCAGAAACAGGGTGGTGGCAACATCATCATGGTTTCGTCGCTGTCGGGAATCGTCTCCAACGCCAGGCAGGCCTCCTACAACGCCTCAAAACACGGCGTCATCGGGCTGTGCAAGTGCATCGCCCACGACCACGCCCTGGAGGGCATCCGCGCCAACGTCGTCTGCCCCGGCAGCATGAAAGACACCGCTATGACGGCGGGCATCCCCCAGGAACACCTGGCGCCGTACCTCAAGGCCAACCTGCTGGAGCGCTGGGCGGCCCCGGCAGAAATCGCCAATTGCGCCCTGTTCCTGGCCAGCGACGAGTCGTCGTTTATGACCGGTGCGGTGCTGGTTGCCGACGGGGGCTACACCACCAAGTAGAGCCGCGCCGGCGATCTTAACTCAGGAGGAAAAGAGAATGGATCGACTGGAAAACAAGGTGGCCATCATCACGGGCGCCGGCCGCGGGCGGCGAGGCCACCGCCTTTGTCGCCGACCTAAGCTATCCGGAAGGAGCAAAAGAGATGGCCGCGGCGGCAATACGGGCCTACGGGCGCATCGACATCCTGGTCAACAACGCGGCCCGATTCGGCACCGGCAAGCGCCTGGCCGATATGGACCCCAACGATTGGGACGACGTCATGCGCGTCAACCTCAGAGGACCTTTCCTCTGCTCCAAGTACGCACTCCCCCACATGCAGCGGTAGGGCAGCGGCAACATCGTCTGCGTCTCCTCGACTTCGGGGGTTTTGTCCAACGAGAACGGGGCCGACTACAACACCTCAAAACACGGCATCATCGGCCTGGTACGCTGCATCGCCCACGACTACGGGTCCAACGGCATCCGGGCCAACGCGGTGGCGCCGGGCGGCATGAGCGGCACGCCGATGATGCTGGCGACGCCCGCGGAAAATCTGGCGCCCTACGCGGCGCAGACCGCCTTCGCCCGCTTCGCCCGGCCAGAGGAGGTGGCCAACGCAATCCTTTTCCTCGCCAGCGACGAAGCCACCTACATCACGGGCAGCGTCCTGATCGTCGATGCCGGCCTGACCGCGTTTCACCCCTCGGGCCGGCAACTCGAAGAGGGCCAGGCAACATTCCTGAACAACACAACGCAAGGAGGAAACGAATGAGCTCTGCGAAGCCGACAATGACGATGGCGCACGTGGCGATCATGGTCAGCGATATAGAACGGTCACTGCACTTCTACCGGGACCTGCTGGGTTTTGACGTGGTGTCGCCCGAAGAGCACATCGACGGCGCGGTTGCCGAGATGGTCGATATGCCGCGGGTGCACATGCGGGAATACCGCCTGAGGCCGTCGGGCGGGATCGACGGCTACGAGCGGACCGGGGGGCTGGGCTTCACGTTCGACATCATTCAGTGGTTGGATCCCGAAAGTCCACAACAGCGCAATCCAATCCACCACGTCCCCAGCGCCCACTTCTGCTTTGGCGTGGACGACCTGCCCGCCATGTACGAAAAGCTGAAAGCCGCAGGAGTGGAATTCGTCTCGCCGCCCGTGCGTTTTGCGGGCGAGGGGGAATGGCACGTGCTGTTCTTCTACGACCCCGACGGCAATCTGCTCGAGTTCAACGAGCACGGCGCCGGCTCGCAGAACCCCCACGACTTCGAGTGGAGTACTGTGAACATGAACAAACTGGTGGAATAAGCCGGTCGGGGACATGCGGGGCGTTGACTTAACAGGACAGGTGGAAAAGGCTTGCGATTTTGTCGCGCACAACGGCGCCGAGCCGATGCCGGGCGGGTGGGGCACGACGAGGTGCTCGAGAGGCTGGCGAAATTTCAGAATGCGGACGGCGGCTGGTGGGGCATTGGCATGCTAAAGGCGCCGCTGTCGACCATTTCCAACACCATCAACGGGCTGCACTGGCTGCGCATGGTCGGGGCGGAAAAAAGTGCGCTGCTGGATCGCACGGTTGCGTTTTTAAAGGCCGGGCAGAAAGAGGGCGGCTATTGGGACGAGCCGAAGGAGATCCTGGACCACGACCCGCTGATGTGGATGGTGCCGGGCAAGCGCGCCAATCAGGTGTGGTACGGTACACGGCCGCGCTGTGCCGTTACCTGCTGGAGAGCGGCCGCCAGGACGAAGTGGATTTTGCGGCAGCCCTGACTTTTCTGCGCACGGCCTGGGGCGACAAAGGGTTTCCGATGTACCCGCACACGCACTGGATGGCGCTGTATTTGTTCAGCGCTCTGCCGGGCAGGGGAGCGTTGGAGCAAAGAATCGTGCAGCAGTCGCTCGAGATTGTGCGGGACTACGCGCTGCAGGAGCGCACCAACGCCGGCGAGGTGGGAGAGATCGGTTATGCTTCGTTTAAGGCGGGGCCGGTGGCCCGGGAGGTGCTCAGCCAAGTTCTGCAGCGCATCATCGCCGGGCAAGCCGAGGAAGGGTATTGGGATTTTGCCGACGGCGATGTGCAGGATCGGGTGGTGAATACGACCAAGATCGTCTCTTTTCTCAAGATTGCTCGAGAGGGCGGTACCGTCTAGGGGCAGCGGCGAGACTTGCCGAAGCAGCAAAGAGGGCGATAAGGCCTCACACCGCTTGCAGACAATTGAGGAACTGCTTTATATAGTTTTCTAAAACACGAGGAGCGGACATGACAGAGAAAACCTGGACCTGGGCTTTTGTGGGCACCTTCTACGACGACATCGAGCGCACGGTGGAAGCGTGTCGCGCCTGCGACGTGAAGGCGCTCGAACTGCACCCGGACAACGTCGCCGGGCTGCGCGACGCCGAACTCGAGGCGCTGCGGCAGCGGCTGGCGGACGACGACATCGCGGTCAATTCCTTTCACCTCCCCTTCGCCGCCGCGGACGATATCGCCTCGTTTTACGAGTCGACCCGGCGCGCGGCGGTTAAGCGCATGACCCATTGGATCGGCATCGCCGGTCGTCTCGGGGCACGCGTGGGCGTGCAACATCCAACCGTCAATCGCGACCCGGCGGAAGAAAACGGCCTCGACCGCTATTTTGATCAACTCTACCGCAGCCTCGACGAAATGCTGCCGGCGGCGCACGCGGCGGGGGTGGTGGTCGGCCTGGAAAATATGACGCCGGGCGAAAGGGGCGGCCGCTTTTTCTCGACGGCGGCGCACTTCAGTCGATTCGCGACCGAGTACGACGACCCGCAGGTCGGTTTCGTCTACGATACCGGGCACGCGCTGCTGTCGGCCGGTCCGCAGGCGCTCGATATTCTCGAGGCGATGGGCCAGCGAGTGGCGGCCTGGCACCTGGCCGACAACGCCGGCGACCGCGATGCGCACCTGGCGCCCGGACATGGCGAGGTCGACTGGGACGGCGTCTT
>CAXGRO010000395.1:0-5662 GCA_964012055.1 uncultured bacterium | reverse complement strand
GATGCCGCGGGAGATGATGTCCGGCGTGTAGCCATCAACCAGCCCCGCATCGTTCGAGCCGTGAGTTACGTCCCCGGGTACCTTCCCAGTCCCATCGCCACGCGGACCTTTTTGATGGGGATTAAACATCAAGTGCCGGTTGTTTCTCTGGTTACCGATCCGGCTAACCTATGGGACGATGACCACGGCATATACACAGCCGGCTCACGGATAAAACCCGAAGACGAATGGCCTTACTCTAGAGCCAATTTCTGGCGCGCATGGCGGAGGCCCGCCCACCTAGAGTATTTCGATGGGAACGCCGGCGGTTTTGCCGCCGAGGTGGAGATTGCCGTCGGCGGCCATCGGCAAACCAGGCCGACGCTCAAGAAGTCCTTGACCGTTGATGTGGTTGGCGCCCAGGGGCGCAGCGAAATAGAATATGCGCTTTTCGAAGACGGTGCGGATCAGCGCTTCAGCCGCCTAATACTGCGCAGCGGTGGCGACTGGACGCGACTCAAAAATGAGTGGTTGTTTGCGCTCAACGAAACAATGGGGAGACCGGTAGACATACAGAGTTACCGGCCGGTGGTACTGATGCTCAACGGTGCCTATTGGGGATTGTACAACTTGATGGAGCGCAAAGGCGAGGAGTTTGTCGAGCGGCATCACGGTGCTACAGAGGTCGATATTCTGAAGTGGAATGCCGAACTCAAAGCTGGGAGTAAAGAACACTACTTGGGTATGCTCGAATTTCTCAATACGCGGGACATAACCCTGGAGCAAAACTATGCGCATTTGCGCAGTCTGATGGAGGTAGAAAATTTTATCGACTACTGGGTTTATATGACCTTTATCGCTCGTCCCCACAACAGCGCCAATATCGCTTACTGGCGCCCCCGCACCGCCGACGGGCGCTGGCGCTGGATCGCCTACGATGTCGATACATGGCACCACGCCAACGACCCAACGTTGGACAAGCTGCTGATCGAACCAACAGCGCAGGGTTGGCAGCTTCTGGGCCGACTTCTGCAAAATAAACGCTTCAGACACGACTTTATCAATCGCTTTGCCGACTTTTTAAATTCGGCGCTTCTGCCAGAACATACGGTACTGCTGATGCGCCAACTCAGTGCTGAGATTAAGCCAGAAATCTCTGCCGACTTGGCACGCTGGGGGCAGTGGTACGATCAGTGGGAATACCTCTATAAGGACGGCAAGCCAGAACAGCAGTATGGCCTGTGGGACTGGGAGGAGAGAGTCGAGCATATGATCGATTTTCTCAAAGACCGGCCAGCCATTCTGCGCCGACACCTAGCCGAGACCTTCGATTTATCCGGAGAAGTGGTAGTTTCTCTGCAGGCCGAACCGATGGATGGAGGAAGTATTTCCATCAGCACGCTGCACGTTGAAGCCTTTCCATGGTCCGGCCGCTATTTTCAGGGAGTGCCTCTTGAACTGAGCGCGCTTCCAAGACCAGGTTATAGTTTTGTCGGTTGGTCTGATGCGGATTTGGGCCCCTCGGACGAGGCCGTGTTGCACCCTTTAGACGACTTAGAAATAACTGCACATTTTGCGCCTTTGGAGATTGATCTGTTAGTGATAAACGAGATTAATTATCACGCTTCGCAGGAACTGAATTCAGGCGATTGGGTTGAGCTATACAACCCTAGGGATAATGACATCGACTTATCGCAGTGGCGTTTTGTAGACGAGACCAATGCTTTTGTTCTGCCTCAAGGGGCTTCCATTAAAAAGGGGGGGTACTTGATACTCTGCGAAAACGCACAGCGCTTTCGCACGATTTTTCCGCAACAAGACTGTCTGGGCGATTGGGATTTTAGACTGAATAACAGCGGCGAGGATATATCGCTTTACGACGCGGAACGCAACTTAATCGATCTTGTTTCCTACGACGACCAGCCTCCCTGGCCCACAGCAACTGACGGACTAGGGCCGACGCTGGAGTTGAAAGATATTGAGATGGACAATAATGTGGGGGAGAGCTGGGCGGCCTCTGACGGGGTGGGTACGCCAGCACGCCCCAACAGCAAGGCGAGAATCGATACCTTTTTGGAAGAACCGTCGGTGCTTCCTGCAAACCCACAATTGTTGCAAAATTTTCCCAACCCTTTTAATACCGATACTCTTATCCGCTACCAGATTGCAACAGCCGGACAGGTGCACTTGGAGGTATATAATCTGAGCGGTCAACGGGTGCGGGTCTTGACGGACGAATTATTGGACACCGGGTTATATCAAACGCGGTGGGACGGCCGGAATGACAGCGGACAGGCGGCGGCGAGTGGGGTATATTTCTATCGTCTACGAACCCCGAATTTTTACCAAATGCGCAAAATGGTCTTGTTAAAATAGGATTTTTGTAATGATCAGGTAAATCTCTACACTCACCCTTCCACCACTTCCCATCGATGCGACTTTCTCTGCACCGTCTTCGCCTCTTCCAATGCCTCCACCCACAGCCTGCACCACTCGTCGTAATCGGTCAACACCGAATCTGGATTCCCTCGACTCCGCACCACGAAGTCTGGATAAAACGGCCGCCCCGTAAGCGTCCCCGTCTCCTGGTAGCGCAAGTCCATACTCCAGCGTACCGTATTGGAATTATTGGGCGTCGAGCGGTGCGGGATTTCCTTGTGTAGCAGCAATACATCGCCTTTTTCCATCGGCAACGTCAGCGCTTCTTGTGAAAACAAATCCTCGTCGGTAATAATCGTGCCCACGCCCACTCGCGTAATATGCTCCACCAGCCCCCGGCCGTGCGTGCGCGGAATAATCTGCAAACAACCGTTTTCCGGCGTCGCCGGTGAGAGCGGCAGCCACACCGTCAAAATAAAATGGGGGTCGGCTTCCTCCCAGGTGACGCCGGCGTCCTGGTGCCAGGCGGCCACGTGGGCGTCGTTGCCGCCCGGCGTCAAACCGGTGGGCAGTTTGGCGCGAGTGTGCTGGATGGGGCTGCACATGATTTCTGGACCTACCAGACACTCGACCATATTCATCATACGATCGTTGCGCAGAAACTCAAAGGAAGCCTGTCCGCGGAAGTGCATAATGTCCAGGTGGGGGTAGATCTCGCCGTTGTGGCGGCTAATTTCCACTAAGCGCCGGTCAAAGGGCTCGTCTTCGTACAGATCGTCTAATTTACCCTCGGCCTTTAACTGGCGGGCGTGGCGGTCGATAAACTCTTCGTATTCCTCGATCACCGGATCCACATCGCTATCTTCCAGCGCATTGCGGATTAACACGTAACCATCGGTGTTAAACCGTTCGACTTGTTCGCTGCTCAAGCTCATAGTTTCCTCCTCTAATCGAAGTGGAGACGCAGGCCGCCGTGTACCAGCCTGGGCGTCCCGACTGTTACTATGCCGTTGCTGCTGCGGCCCACCTCATAGGTTTCGTCGAGCAAATTTTCTATCTGTAAGAAAATCTCCCGGTCCTTTCCCACAGGGCGCGCCGCCGCCAGGTCCAATACAAAATAGTCGCCGAGTTTTAAAGTATTTAAATCGTTCTCAAATTGGTCGCCGGCATAGCGCCCCTGCACCATAGCGCGCCCCACCTGAGGACGATTGTAGCCCAGTTGCAGGACCAGATCGTGTTGGGGGATTTGCGGCAAGCGTCGGCCTTCGAGGGCCGCCAGATCGGCCTCTTCTACTTCGCTCTTATTAAACAGGTAATTAACCTTACCCGTCCACCGCGGGCCGTAGCGATACGTCAACTCGGCTTCGACACCCCTGCTCCGCGTGGCGCTCAAATTGTCGCGCTGGCGGCAACTGCCCCCTTCGGGCACAAAACCGCAAGGGGCCAGCACGGCACCCTCCCCCGGCCCAATGCTGACATTGGCAATGGCGTCGTCAACCTGGCTCCAGAAGGCCGTCAGACGAGCGCTCAGCGCCGCCCCAGCGTAATCGACCCCGGCCTCAATACCGCTCAATTGCTCGGGTTTGAGCCCCTCGTTGGCTTCGGTAATATCGCTGCGCACCCGGAAGGGCCGGAAGAGTTCGTTGGGGGTTGGCGTGCGAAAGCTGCGGTAGAGGGCACTGCGCAGGGACCATTTCTCATCCACCGTATACCTCACCCCTACTTTGGGATTTAACACCAGGCGCGTGCGGTCGTCAAAGTCGTCGTCGCGTATCAGGTCGCCCGACCCCAAATTCCACTCGCGCCGACTGGCCCCTGCGCTGCGCCACCAGTCCAGACGTCCGCCCAGAGTAATCTGCCACTGCGGTAGCGGAATAAAAACATCCTGCAAATAAAACCCCACCACCTGCTGATCTCCCCCGGATTCCCGCCGCCGGCTGAAGGTAGCGGTGAGATTGCGGCGATACCTTTCGTTGGTCTCACCGCTCAGCCAGCGCAAATCGGTGCCCGCCGCCAGCAAATGCCGGCCACTGACCGGACGGCGCCACTCCACGCTCAAGCCGGTGGCCCGACCCGGCACGTCAAATTGGTCCAGGGCGGGCCACTCTGAGTCGCGTTCTTCGGCCTGGGCGGAGAACACACTGCGAAATTTCTGCGCCTGCCCAAAAGCGGAAAAATCCCAACGCCCACCGCCCGCAGTGCGCCAACCCAGTTGCGCCCCTATATAACTCCCGTCCGTGTCGTTGACGGTCAGGGGAGTGCCGTTGCCGCGATCTTCGCTAAACAGACCGCCCTGTAACCGCAAATCTATATTGTTCGCCAGGGCGCGGCTGAATTGCAGCCGCAGGTTGGTATTCTCGGAGCGCGCTGCCACGTCAATCGGCCCCCGCAAGTCGCGCCGCACCACCGGAAAACCGCCGGTGTCGAAATAGCCCCCGTCGAGGCTCGCGGCAAATCCGGCAATGCGCTCGGCCGCCACCACATTTACCACGCGGGTAGCGCGATTGCCCCAATTGCCCGATACGCCCAGGCGTCTCTCCTGCGGCCGAGCCGTAGAAACGTGAATGACCCCACTCAGCGCATAATTGCCCCATAGGTGGGCGCCGCCGCCGCGCAACACTTCTATGCGTTCGATATTCTCCAGCGGCACCTTGCCCCACTGCACCCAACCGCCAAAGGGATCGTTCAACGGCATACCGTCGAGCAATACGAGGGTGCGACTGGCCCCGCTGGCCCCCACGCCGCGCAGCGACACGCCCTGCGTCGTCGGGTGCCCCACCAGGCTGCTGGAACGGCGAAAGAGGCGGAAGCTGGGCACCGAACGCAGCACGTCGTCCAGCGTCAACGCCGCCCCCTGGGCGATATCCGCCCGGGTGAGCACCGTTACATTGGCGGGCAGGTCTTCGACCTTCTGCTCCGTACGGCTGGCCGTCACCACAACTTCCTCTACGGCGATGGGCTCTCCCTCGCCGTGCGCTGCACCCAAAAATAAAAATGTCAATAAAACGACTATCAATTTTTTCATATCTAAGCGACTCTATATTTCTCCACAACTTCCATATCCAATTCCACACCTAAACCCGGCCCTTGGGGTACGGCAAAATGCCCCTGGTCGAGTTCCAGACTTCCCCCCAATACATCGGCAACCCGCACAAAAGGCAGTTCGTCGCACGGCAGCAAGTCGTTGGACAGGGTACTTTGTAAATGTACGGAATATGCAGCCAACACGCCGAGACACACCCCGCCCATCTGTACCCAAATCGGCACGTCGGCCGCTTCTGCCAAAGCGGCGGCGGCTTTTATC
>CAXGRO010000394.1:0-5671 GCA_964012055.1 uncultured bacterium | reverse complement strand
GAGGTTGTAAATTCCCTCCACCGTCATGCGATTGAACAAGGCCGTAGCCAATACGTCAATACGCCCTGCCACACCTTCTCGACCTAGCATCTGCCCCCCCAACAAACGACGGGTTCGCCGGTCCACTACTATGCGGATGGAAAGCTCGCTCCCTCCGGGATAATAGCTGGCCCGCGAACGACTCTGCCGCGTAAATACCACCGGTGCAAACCCCGCCGCAACGGCGTCTTGCTCAGTCAAACCCGTCTGGGCCAAGGTAAAGTCGCACACTTTGGCCACCACCGTTCCAGCAGTCCCCTTAAAACGCTGAGAAGAAATCTGCCCCAAACTCTGGGCGCCGATGTTGTCGCCGGCAATGCGACCGGTGCGATTAGCCGTCAGTGCCAGCGGGCTGAAAACCCGCTCGCCAGAAACCACGTGGTGCGTTTCAATACAGTCTCCGGCGGCGTAGATACCTGCAACATTGGTCTTCATGCGATCGTCCACCACAACGCCCCCGCTAGCCCCACATACGACGCCAGCGCCACGCGCCAACTCGGACCCGGGTGCTAGTCCCACTGCCAATAACACCAAATCTACGTCCCAGTTCTTCCCATCGGTGGTTACGCCACACACCCTACCCTCCTCTCCCACCAAACCTCGAATCTGAGATCCGGTGACGAATTCTACCTTGCGTCGCCGCAAATCGTCCAGCAACGGCGCGGCAAAAGTTGGGTCAAACGAGGTGAGTATATTTTGCGAACGACCGAATAAGACGACCTCCACTCCGCGTTTGAGAAAAGCTTCCACCATCTCCATCCCGATAAAACCCGTGCCAATAATAGCCGCCCTTCTGGGTTTTCGGCAATCTATAAAGGAGCGCAGGTCGATGCCGTCCTGCAAAGACCGCAAAGTGAATACTCCTTCCAACTCCGTGCCTTCCAATTCGGGACGCCGCGGCGCACCGCCCGTAGCCAGGAGTAAGAAATCATAGCGTTCCGCCCCTCCCGTCGCCACTTCTACACTGCGCGAACCCGGCCGTATCTGAGTCACCTCACATCCCGTCCGCACCTCAATACCGCGCGCCATAAAATCCTCTGGCTTAAGTGCCAATAAGGCGTCGCTGTCGGCGATTTCCCCGGAGATATAATAGGGCATGCCGCAAGCCCCATACGACACGTGTGCCCCTTTCTCAAAGACGATGACTTCGAGGTTGGGGTTGCCCCTCTTCATCTGGCTGGCCGCGCTCATACCGGCCGCATCTCCTCCAACTATTAGAGCGCGTTTCTTGCCCATTTCATACCGATTTCTCTACACCCAACTTTATCGCATCTCTTATTATACTGCCCCTTCTCCATATTTAGATAATATCCGTCAATTCTGCGTCCAACAGTTTCTTATTGTCCGAGTAATCTACCGGTACCTCAATCAAATGAACCCCCTTTGCATCGAGACAGCGCTTTAGCGTGGGCAACAATTCCTCCGTAGAGCCTATACGCGTTCCGTGGCCCCCATAGCTCTCGACGTATTTAATAAAATCAGGATTGCCGATGTCCAGACCAAAATTCTCAAATCCCATGTCCTCTTGCTTCCACTTGATCATGCCGTAGCCGTCGTCGCGCAAAACGACCACCACAATGTCCATATCCAGACGTACGGCTGTTTCCAACTCCTGGGAATTCATCATAAAACCGCCGTCGCCGCAAATGGCCATGACTTTCTTCCCGGGATATACCAGGCGCGCGGCCATGGCCGACGGCAGGCCCGCTCCCATTGTGGCCAGGGCGTTATCCAAAAGCACGGTATTGGGCTGCCGCGCCTTGTAATTAAGCGCAAACCATATCTTGTAAACACCGTTGTCGAGGGCAATAATGCCGTCGTCGGGCATCGCCCGGCGAATATCGGCGACCAGACGTTCCGGCACGACCGGGAAGGTTTCGACCCCTTCGTTTTGGCGCAACTTGGTCTCGGCGTGTTCTTTTACGCGCATGAAATAGGCAAAATCCCAATTCTCCTGTCTTTTTACGCGCAACATAATTTGCCAAATGCTGTTGCCGATATCGCCAATGACCTCCAATTGGGGGAAATAAACCGGGGCGACTTCGGCCGAGGAAAAATTGACATGGATCACCTCAAAACCGTCGTGCTGCATAAAAAAGGGTGGCTTTTCCACCACGTCGTGCCCCACATTAATGATCAGATCGGCATGTTCTACGGCACAGTGTAAATAGTCGTTGGCCGACAGCGCGGCGTTGCCCAAAAAGAGATCGTGATCTTCCCCTACCACCCCCTTGCCCATCTGAGTGGAAAAGAAAGGGATTCCAGTGATTTCGATAAACTGCGACAATATATTTGAGGTCCGCTTGCGATTGGCCCCAGCGCCGACCACGATCAAGGGCCTTTGGGCTTTTTGAATCATCTCCACTGCCTGGGTGATGGATTTCTCTTCGGCAATGGGCCGCCGCATACGGCCTTTGGGAAAGAGCGGCGTATCGGCCTCCTCGTCGGCAATGTCTTCGGGCAATTCCAGATGCACGGCCCCGGGCCGCTCTTCTTCGGCCAGGCGGAAGGCCTCGCGAACGCGCGAAGGTATGTTTTGACCGCTGACAATCTGCTGGGTGTACTTGGTCAACGGCCGCATCATGTCGACAATATCGACAATTTGAAATTGCCCCTGCTTGCTCGATTTGATGGGTTTTTGGCCAGTGATCATCAACATGGGCATAGCGCCCAATTGGGCGTAGGCGGCGGCGGTAACAAAATTGGTAGCTCCCGGTCCCAATGTAGACATGCACACACCGGCCTTGCCCGTCAGGCGACCATAGGTGGCGGCCATAAATCCGGCGGCTTGTTCGTGCCGAGTCAAGATTAATTGAATCTTTTTTGAGTCCTTTAAGGAGTCGAGAAAATCGAGGTTCTCTTCGCCGGGGATACCAAATATGTATTCCACTCCCTCCGCTTCCAACGCTTTGACGAATAGATCTGAAGCCTTCATGGCCGTCCTTTCTAATTTTTATAATTTGCGTTGCCAATAAATGGCCTACAGCGGTAACATTTCCCCATCTATACCGCTGGTCTTTACTTCAATTTCACTCTTGCAAAGGAACCGTTAAACCCAAATCCTCATAGATAGCAGAATTCAGTTCGAGAAAACGCTTGTGATGACGGCCGGCGCCGGGCATGCCGTTGACAGCCATCGCCACGACCAATCCGCAATCGGGATCGGCGAACCCCACGGAAGATTGTTGGCCGCTGTGGCCAAAAGTGCGAGGGCTGGCATGTCTGCCGTAACCGTAGGGCACACTCTCCACTCCGTACAAAGTTGAATTGGCCACAAAACCAAGGCCCCAATCCATTACGTGTTTAAAGGTCTCATCGAAGAGACCAACCCGGTGCCGGGCCGTGAGCGTGTCCACTGTCTGCGGCGCGAGCAAACGCTGGCCCTGTCGACCAACTCCTTTATGGAAGATCATCTCGTAGAACCGCCCCAAGTCGCGCATGCAGCCGCGCCCACTGGCTCCCGGAATACAGCGACTGCTCCCTGATACCTCATTCCAAAATTCGACTTCTTTGATGCCTTCTGCACTGGTGTCGTATACAGGACATAGACGCTCACCATACGTCTCATATTGCTCCCGGGACAGGACGAACCAGGTGTCGGTCATACCGGCGGGTGCAAATATCTCCTCGCGGGCGTACTGTTCATAAGGCCTCCCGTCCAAACGACGCACCACCTCCCCCAAAACGAACCAACCCGAGTTTATGTGGTAAGCCGCTTTGCGGCCTGGATACCAATCGCGTTCCAGCCGCGCCGCACAAATCTGTTCTAATGTTTTATCCCATGTCTCCTCGCCCCACCCCAGATCTATGCGCGAACGAAAACCGCCGGTGTGGGTCAGCACATGGCGCAATGTAATAGCTTCTTTGCCGTGGGCGCCAAATTCTGGGATGTACTGCACCACGCGGTCGTCCAGGTCCAACGCACCCCGTTCCCACAATTGGGCGATAGCTACGGCGGCGATGGGCTTGGACGAGGACAGCCAAAGCATTAGGCTATCTTCCCTTAACGGAACATCCGCCTTTGCTTCTCCCAAGGCCCAATACGCCAATACTTGGCCCTGCAGGGATATGTAAACCTGCGCTCCCAGGTGTAACCCGTCCTCAATACCCTGCTCAAGGCCCTGTCTTAAAAGTGGAAGATGCAAAACGACCTCTTATCCCAACCTCCCTAAAGCGGCGATAGACCAAGGTTGGTGCATAGCTAACGTCTTGCTGATATGTTACTATATTGGCGATATGACATCCGCCGCCTCATCCCCAACCGGCAGGTGAATGGTGAAGGAGGTCCCTTGCTGTAATTGACTGTGGCATACCACCCAGCCCCCGTGATCTTGTACAATGCCGAAGACCATAGACAACCCCAAACCCGTACCTTTGCCCACATCTTTGGTCGAGAAAAAGGGTTCAAAAAATCGGCGTTGTGTATCCTCGTCCATGCCAAGACCGTTATCAGCCACCACTATGCGCACAAAGTTCCCAGATGCAATATTGGCCTCTGGAAGTCCACCGGATCCCACTTTAACCGTATATAGCGCGATATTTATAACAGATTTTTCCAACGCGGCATCCTCCACGGCATCGCGCGCATTAAGGCATAAATTGATCAATGCCTGTTCGAGTTGTTCACAATTCCCTTTAACAACGGGCGCTCTATCCGGTACCTGTGCGTCGATCTGGATATTGCGACCGAAGGTTTTACGGCAAGTCTGCACGACTTCTTCGACAAGTTGGTTGCAGTTGATCGCCTGGTGCTGCAAATAAATCCCCTGACGCGAATACATCATCAACTGCTGAATCATATTGGCCGCCCTATACGCCGCAGTATAAGCGCCTTCCCAAAAGGGCTTTGTCGTCTCGCTGGCCTCCTCCAAGGCCAGATCGATATTGCCCGTTATCTCTTGTAACATATTGTTGAAATTGTGGGCCACGCCCGCTGTGAGTTGGCCAATGGCTTCCATTTTTTGGGCTTGGAGCAATTGTTCGTTTTTAGTGGCCAACGCTTGCAAATCCTCCAAGCGCCTGAACGCTTCGGAAAGCACCCTGGCGAACTGCTCCAAAACGGCTATGTCCTCTTGCTCAAAAGCTATCTTTACAATACTGCTGTATCCCAGCGACCCGCCGCCGGGCAGTGGCATCTCCAAAATGCATTTGAACTCGTCACCCCAGCCAGCGGCTGTCAATTCTTCGCGGCTGACGAGGACGGGCTCGCCCGTATCCCAGGAACGTTTGACCCAGGGGTAATAGCTAAGTGCAAGTTCGGCGGTATAGCAAATAGGACACAAAAAAACCGACCCTGGAGACGGGAACTGTAAAGAGAATCCGCCCATCGGCATCGAGCCGATAGATCAAATCGGGCACCGCTTTGACAATGGAATCGAGCCCCAATAATGCCGGATCGTTATCACAGCGCACAAGGCTGCGCCGTAACTCGCTAAGTCCTTCTAAAAATTGGAGTTTAGAGGTGTCTACCTCTACCATGAGCAAACGTCCATTTGGTGGGGCGGCAGCGACTATTCAGACCACAGACCTTAGAAGCCGTCTTAAAAAGGTCCAATTTTGTAGAAAGGGGTTGAAAAAGTACTCACCAGGCCAAATTCAGGAGCGACCACGCATCCTGAAACGAAAGGTATCC
>CAXGRO010000393.1:0-5676 GCA_964012055.1 uncultured bacterium | reverse complement strand
GAAAAATCATGAAGTCCTGCCGCGCAACAGCGAGGCGTTCATTCAGATCGCGATGATTCATCTCTTACTCAAAAGACGCGCGAAAAACGCGCAATTTTAAGACGGCTTCTTAGAATTATAACTAAAGGGCTTAGGCCCCACAAGCCATTTAAATTCGGTTATACAGAGCAACTCCTTCCTATGGTGGTAGCCATTCTTCCAGAAAAATGAGGGATAGGCTGCGCGCCTGGGCAAAGGACATACCCGATTTGCGCGCCGCCTTTTTCAACAGCGCATCCGTTGTCGTCGCCTTGCGTTGTTCAAAGTAGTTCGCCTCGAAATATTCCATGGCATTAGTACAGAGTGTAGACACTAAAACGACACCACTCTCATCCGCCAATCCCATCCCTCTAACTTCTGCCAACAAACGCGTATGTTCGGGATTCTCTGGTAGTTCTACATTTTTTGCCAAACGCCGTAGAAAATCCAGCAAAAACACCCGTGCCTGATCGCGCCGTGTGCCGGCATAGTTGGCCATATCTATAACTAGCATATGGGTTCGGCTATCTATCTTCTGTTTAACCAAACGGTGCAAAAATGTAGTCAATCCAAAAAATAGAGAATCTCTTTGCGCTTTCGATAAACCTTTTTCAGCGGCTAAATCGCTCAGCCAAGTGGGCGGCACAACCACTCTTTTGGCCAATAGTTTTCGGTTGATGGCGGCGAGTCGCGTGAGCGCCTCCATGTATTCGTTAGCTGCCGGATCGGTCTCGCTTGTTACGCTCATAGAACCGGACGCGCTCAGATCTACAGCATTCTGATTCATAGCAAATTCATCACCTGCAACAATTACCATGTCTTCCGGTACCTGGTCCGTTGTTTTCTTTTGCTCTGTACTATCGGACTTAGAAATTGCAACATCCCGTTTTATCTTGGGCACCTTCCGTTTTTTTATCTTCTCTTCAATGCGATCCACGGCAGAAACGGGCGGAGTCTTATGCCCTGGCGGAGTGCCCTTCAATTGAATCTGTCCCCTCCACAAAATGTGCGAAGTGGGCAGTAAAACCTTTTCCCCCATATCCATTTTGGGTTGATCTGCATCGGTAAGCAAAAACATGGCTTCCAATTTTAAATCGGTTTGAGGAAAAATCTCCAGCCAACTCCAGGGAATGGATAGTTCAAAAGTGTATACGTTCTCTGCTGACATACTACCAAACTGCACTGGAATCTGTGTAGATCCGGGATGGCGTTGACGCCCACCCCACATATAAGGTCTTACCTGATCGCGGATCGGTGACGACCAGACATCAAACCCCAGAGGGACATTGGGATCTCGTACAAATATCCTAAAATGGTCGTAGAAAAACATTTTATCCTTGCGCATCCCGTCTCCCTCCCAGATGCGCTCGCTAGCAGACACCTGGGCTACATCCACCACGTCGTCTTTAACCAGTGCCGCAACGTACAGAAACCCGGCATCCCACATGAGATATATATCGGCCTCGTGATCGTCGTCGGTGAAGGCCCCTCGCAAAGAGACCTGCGCACCTCCGGGAATCACAGGTAGATGTCCCGCCCGAACCCATTCGCGCAAACCTCCGTCAATGAGCATTAATTTGGGAGCTGTGGGCACCTCGGCAGCTTCAACGACTATAATCGTACAAAGATTTAATAAATACAACAGAATGGCTGCTACTATAGTGGCACTATATATGGGAACGTCGCAGGAAAATTTCCTAAATTGAAATTTCTTAGTGGGGGGGAAAAAAGAATTTGGCATAGATATATGCAATCGTTTCACTCAATACCGTACGCACGCCATCACTAGACCTCCACCAGCCATCTGCTTCATAGTCCTTACTCGCCACAGAAATTATCCCCACCCGTATATCTCGCCCCATTGCGGCATCAAATAACAACCGCGTTCTCCGCGCATGAGGCCCTAGTGAATAAACGTCAATGGCACTTACCGAAGGCTTATTTTTGCTTAGCCATTGCCGCACTTTCACAGCGGTGGCGTATGTCCTATCCTTGCGCACTGTCGGAGCGGGAATAGAGACAATTTTACTTTTGTTAAAGCCTTTGGCGGTTAAAGTAGCGGCCATTAGATCTGCGTAATTTTGGTACTCTGCAAGGTATGCCCCTTTCCCTAAAGGCCCTCCCGTAGTTATCAATAATTCATAATCCCCCATCCGAAAATCTGCAACCGCCACTTTTAATGCGTAATCGGGCAACCAACCTTCAACTACCATTATACTTCCCCTTACAGGGCTGCTAAGGGCTAGAAATGGATACAATACACTTTTGGCAATTGCCAAAAATACAACCCCCATTAGCCCCGCGACCAACCAACCGCGTAGCGTAAGTCCGTAGCGCTCTTTCTTTTTAATTAATCCTAGGCGCATATCGACTGACGGTCGTTTAGCTTTCTAATCTAGAAAAATTAAAACTTTCTATGTATTGGAAGAGATCTATAAATCATTTCATAAGTCCTTCCTGGCGTCGCGCGGCTGCAAACCCCATAGCCGGCGTTATCCTCAGTCGACCTATTTACCAATAGGTCTCCTTCGGATGCCTTGTCTACGGGGTTTTCGCTCACGCTTTGGCCGACGGCCGAACGTATGAAACGACTTATAGCAAGACTTTATACTGACGATCCAACTCAGGCTGAGCGCAATGTCGTAACAGCCCACGCCGCGTCTTCGTCCTCAATATCTACCCGAGCTACGCCGTCGACAAACTGCGCCTGTAGATGAGCATATATCTCCTGCATTCGCGCGTCCGGATAAATCCATTCGTGCAGATAATGCACTGCCCGTATTTTGGCTTGCAAAAGTTCCTTAGTACAACCGAAACAAGGGCGCATTGTCGAATAGAGAATGGCGCCTTCGGTAGCTATGCCAAAGCGGGCGGCGGAGAGCAGCGTGTTCTGCTCGGCGTGCACACAAATACACAAATCGTAATCCTTACCTGACTGGTATTTGTGGCGATTCTTGCAGCGATCGCAACCGCCGTCCAGGCAATTGACCATATTATGCGGCGTACCGTTGTAACCGGTGGCAATGATGCGGTCGTTTTGCACCAGAATTGCTCCCACTCGGTTGCCCGAACAATTAGCTCGCGCCCGCACTGCCATAGCGATGCGCATATAATACTCGTCCCAATCGGGACGCGTGTTCTGATCGTCAAGATCCATATTTATTACATTGTCTTTATCTTCGCGGTTTTAAGATAACCTTCCAAATGTTTCTCTTGTCTCTACACCGCGCTTATTTCAACCTCATTATTATTCCGAACTCTCCTCATTTTCTGCGATATCCATCTCATTCTCAAAAAACTCGTCAGACAGATCCATTTCTGGCAAATCGAGATCATCTTCAAGGATTTCAAAACGAATAAGTTCTGGCAGATCCTCTTCTTTCAGAGGCCGCATTTTCTGCCCTTCAATCCTGAGCAGATTAAATTCGCTATTGGCGTGTCCGACCAATGCAAAAGTAATGGTCCCCGAAGCTCCTTCAAACCCCTCAACTTCGCCCAACCATTGTCGCAATTGGGCGCGCTTCTGTCTTCCCTGCTCCCACCCCTTGATAATCAAGCGGGCAGCATCATAACTATGTGCGGCATGCAATGGATCCTGCCGAAAGCGCTGGCGAAAGGCATCGACAAATTCTCTTGTAGAACTCGCCTGTTCGTGCGTCCCCACTACCAGTGTGGTGCCGTTAAAATACGATCGGTCCCGGCGCCGCAGTCGACTAAACGCTTCGGGTGCGTACCATAAGTCGTTGCCCAACACCTGTGTCTCCAGACGATGAAAATGCCGCTGCGGAGTAATGGTTTCGGCGTCTTCGAACGTTTCGACCACAATGGCCATGCCGTCGATGGTATCAATAAAAATCTCAGATGAGTCCGGCGGTTCCTCCTCCTCAATTTCCTCTTCGAGCAGATCCAACGTATCTGCATTTGAAAGGAATAGTGTGGAATCTCCATCTTCCCACAATAGGGAATCTTCAACTGTTAAAGTATCCTCGGGCGACGGCATAAGTTCAAAACCTACCCGCCTCATCTCTTTGAAGAAAAAACTGAAATCCTTTGTCTCGTACGGTACGTACCAATCTTCGTAGACAATCTCGCCGCCGTTGGCACGGGCGACATCGACAAAGGTCTTTTTAAAATTGAGCCCGTAATCACTCAAAGGCGAAAGGATGACTAAATGCTGTAAACCCAATACCAAAGTGGCGTATTCGGCCAAAACGCGTCCCTGTATTTCGGGTGCAATGCTCAATTGGAATACATTTTCCCCGAGCGAATCCAACCCACTTTGCTGCGCCAGCGGCACGATGAGAGGCACCCCGGCAGCCTCAGCAACTACAGCGGCAGCCACGCTAGTGCTACTAAAAACTGGGCCGATAATGGCTAATACGTCTTCCTCTTCTATCAGGTGCCGCATAGCATGTACAGTGCGCAATAATTTACTGCCTTCGCGCTCTTCTATAGGCAGGTCGCCGTAATCGTAGCCTATATCCCCGATGACGATCTCAAAGGGGTCGCCGGCCTGTTCGTTTGCCAACTGCACTCCCTGTAAAAGATCTTGGCCGTAGTCTAGATCTGGCCCCGATAGTGGTATCAACAAACCCAGGCGAGGCAACTGTGGCCTATCACTATATTCTATGGCGGGAAGTCTGTGATCCATCTCGAGGGTGGCAGGAGTGTTTAGGGCGCGGTCTGCCTGTGTTTGGAGACTATGGCGCGCCAGTTTGATGAATATCCCCCTATCTACACTGTCGATATACGCCTGCATGGCCAATCGACTTTGGGGAATCCATCCCAAGCGTTCGTACCAACGGGCCTTACCGTAGAATAATGCATCGCGCATCCGCTCGGCACCAACACGCAACTCTATCCGCTCCTGGGCGCTGGGTGTTATTTGTCGGTTTTCAACTATGCCAGCCAGGCGTTCCGCCGCACTGGCTTGTAAGTCGAGTGAGGCGGGCGTAGCCAGGATACGCCCGTATTGAGTAGCCGCTTCGTAAAAACGCCCTAGACTATAGTAGGCATCTCCACTGATCAGCCGGGCATCTGCTAAATAGCGGCTGTCGGCAAAACGCCGTTGCAACTGTCTTGCGGCATTGAGCGCCTCTTCGTATCGGCCCAGTTTAAATAATGTGCGGCTCAACATCAATTGGGCGGCGCTAGAACGTTGATTCAGCGGAAATTCTAGTACCTGTTGAAAAGACTCACGGGCCCTTCCGTACATTTCCCCACGATATGCCTTCAAACCACGCGCAAATAATTTATCTGCTTCGGCCGAGTTTATTTGCCTCACTTCCTGCCCCCCCACACGGCTACCGGCCAGCACCAGGAAAACAGTTAAATAGACAGAGCAACACTTCCAAGAAAAACACATATGCATCCAGGCTTAAATATATAAAAAGGAAACTTTGCGAAAGTTAGCGGCATAAACTTGCAGTGTCAAGCGGGGTTGTTTTGCTTCCTATAGACGAGTATATTCTCAGAATGTTAAATCTTTAAACCATCTAACCAACCTGATAAGTATGGACATAAAAGCAGAAAAAATGGGTTTTGACCCCGAGAAACTACGTCAATTACTCAAAGAACAATTGGCCGACCAAGAAGAAACACCGCCGCAAACAGATGCCGCTAGCACTCAAGCCGGCGACCCGCCCCCCCCCCCCCCCC
>CAXGRO010000392.1:0-5683 GCA_964012055.1 uncultured bacterium | reverse complement strand
GTTCTCGACGTAGAGCTCGACCAGCTCGTCGTTCTCGACGATGGCGATCCGCGAGCGATCCTTGCTCGCGTTGATGACAATCTGCTTTTTCAAAGGGGTTTGGGGCGTCGCGCTCGCGCTCTGGCGCGCGGTCCAAAGGACGCGCGGCGCGGCGCCGGGCGGGCGGGCGGCGCCGCGTGCAGGCGCAGTTTTTGGCCGACGGCGATGGTGTTGCCGCGCAGGTCGTTAAAGCGGCGCAGCTGGCTTAGGCCCAGGCCGTACTTCTCGGCAATTTCAGATAGGGTGTCGCCGCGCTTGACCACGTGGGTGGTCGGTTGCTGCAATTTGAGTTTTTGGCCGGGGTAGATGCGGTCTTTGGCCAGGCCGTTGAGGCGGCGCAATTGGGCGATGGGCAGGTTGAAGCGCTGGGCAATTTGGGACAGGGTGTCGCCTTTGCGCACTTTGTACGAGGCGGGGACTTCGCGCCACAATTCGAGGCGCTGGCCGACGATGATTTTATCGGAGCGCAGGTGATTCCACTGGCGCAATTGGCGGCGCGAAACGCGGTATTTCTGGGCAATTTCAGACAGGGTGTCACCGCGCTTGACCACGTGGATAATGGGCTTAGCTTTGGCGGCAAAGGCGTTGGGCAGGGCGCACAGCAGCAGGGCCACAACGCCCATGTAGGCAATTAAACGGCGCAATGGGATGGGCAAAGATAAAAAGGGGCGCGTGGAGACCTGGGGGTAATACAATTATAAGAGGAATGAGCTTAGAACGCAAAGTGCGGATTTTACTGATTGTTACGGTTGCCCGGATATGGGCCAGGACGTATACTCCTGAAGAGAGTCTGGCGACGAGTAAATTTGCGGCTTGTTCTGCCGCTGTGGCGAGAGGATAGTTGAGACATAGAAATTGGCGATGACGGAAAGTGTAAAAAATTTGCCCTCGGTTGATCAGATATTGCAGTTGCAAATTGCCGAGGAATTGCTGCAGCGCTACCGCCGCGATTATCTGGTGCAAGCGGTGCGCGGCCTGGTGGACGATTTGCGCGCCGAACTGCTGGCCGGCGCGCCCGAGGCGACGCGGGAGCAATTGCTGGAGCGCATAGAGCGCCAATTGCCCGTTAAAGTGACGGCGGATCAGGCGGCTAGTTTGCGGCAGGTGATCAATGCCACGGGCGTTATTTTGCACACCGGTTTGGGGCGCGCGCCGCTGCCGGCGGCGGCGTTGCAGGCCATAGGCGCGGCAGCGGAAAATTACTGCAATCTGGAATTCGATTTGGCCACCGGGGAGCGCGGCTCGAGGTTGGAACACGTGGAGGCGCGCGTATGCGCCGCGGCGCAGGCCGAGGCGGCGGCAGTGGTCAACAACAACGCGGCGGCGGTGCTGCTGGCGCTCAACACCCTGGCCCGGGGCCGCGAGGTGATCGTGTCGCGCGGCGAATTGGTCGAAATCGGCGGCTCTTTTCGCATCCCCGACATCGTCGCCGCCAGCGGTGCCCGCATTTGCGAAGTGGGCACCACCAACCGCACCCACCTGCGCGATTACGCCGGCGCCGTGGGCGACGATACGGCGGCGCTTTTGGTGGCCCATCCCAGCAATTACCGGGTGCGCGGTTTTACCGCCCAGGTGGAGCTGGCAGAACTGGTGGAGTTGGGGCGCCGGGCGGGGGTGCCCCTGGTCTACGATTTGGGTGGCGGGGTGCTCGACGATTTGCGCCAATGGGGGTTGCCGCACGAGCCGGTGGTGCGCCAGCCATTGGATTTGGGGGTCGACCTGGTGACCTTTAGCGGCGACAAAGTGCTGGGGGGGCCGCAGTCGGGCATTATTGCCGGGCGGCGGCAATACGTGGAACCGGTGCGGCAAAACCCGCTGATGCGCGCTCTGCGCTGCGACAAGCTCATTTTGGCGGCGCTGGAAGCGACGCTGCGCCTCTACGATTTGGCGCCCGATGTGTTGCGCCGGGCGCATCCGGTGCTGGGCATGATGACCGAAGCGGTGGAGGCGGTGGGGGCGCGCGCCGAGCAATTGGTACAGGCGTTGCCGCGAGCGGTGCGGCAACAATTGCAGCCGCAAATAGAAGTGAGTGCTGCCGAATTCGGCAGCGGCGCCCTGCCGCTGGAAGAGTTGCCCAGTCGCGCCGTGGTGCTGCAGCCGGGCGCCGGCGGCGTTGAGGAGTTGGCCCGGCGTTTGCGTCTTGGCAACTCCGCGGTAGTGGGCCGCATCCACCGCGAGTGCCTGTGGCTCGACATGCGCACGGTTAGGGACGACGAGGTGGAGGCCATTGCCAAGGCCCTGGTCGGGGTGGTGGAGGAGGGGGGGTGATAGGGCGCTGGCTGCTGCTGGGCCTGGTGTGCTGGGCGGCCTGCGGGGGCGGGGGAAAGGCCGTCGACCCCGGCGTGGACCCGCCCGACCCGCCCGATACTGGCGACGCCCGGCCCGGCCGCGTATGGCTCGACAATCAATTGCCCTACGAAGTGGAAGTGGCCTATCTCAACGGGGTGGATGACGATGTGCCGCGTGTCGTGCGCACCAGCGTGGACGCCGGCGCTCGCCAGGACGTATCCGGCGAGATGCTGCCCGCCGCTATGGAAGTAGAATTCGATCTGGTAGTACTGGTGCCGCCGCAAGAGGGATTCCGCCTGCGGCGCAAGGCGCTGGCACAGATCGACGGCGACGTGCTGGTGCAATTGCTGCTAGCCGCTGGTGCCGAACTAACCGACCTCAAAATAGAGATGGGGCCGCTGGATTAAAGGCGCCTTTTACACAAAGGTGTCCTGCGTGGCCCCCCGCACAATATTGACCTGCCCCTGCTCCTCGAGCTGCCGAATCTTCTGCACAATGCGCAATTGCACCTCCTCCACCTCACTCAAGCGCATGGGGCCGAGGAATTCCATTTCCTCTTCGATAAAATTGCGCACCCGGTCCGACATATTGCCGAGGATTTTCTCTTTGACGTCCTCGCTGGCCGCCTTGAGCGCAATGACTAGATCTTTCTGCTCCACTTCGCGCAAAACCGTTTGAATTTCGCGGTCGGTGAGGGTGCTGACGTCGTCAAAAACGAACATCATATTGCGCACCGTCTCGGCCACCTCCGGGTCCTGGGCGTCGATATTGTCGAGCACGCTCTTTTCGACGCTGGAGCCGGTGAGGTTGAGCATGTCGGCGACAATTTTGGGACCGCCCACGTCGGTGTGGCCGCTGAGGATGTCCTTGAGCGATGCCTCCAGATTCTCTTCGATCTGCTTGAGGGTGCTGGGGGTGATGTTTTCCATGGTGGCAATGCGGTAGGCCACCTCCGACTGGGTGAGCTGGGGCAAGAGGGCTAGGATGCCGGCCGCCTGGTAGGCCTCCAGCTGCGACAGAATGAGGGCGATGGTCTGGGGGTGTTCGTTGGCGATAAAGGGGGCGATCTGGTCGGGGGGCACGTTCTTGAGCATGTAAAAACCCGAGCCCACCGTGCCCATGACGCGGTCGAGAATTTCCTGGGCGCGGCGCGGCCCCACGGCGCGCTCTAAGGCGTTGCGGGCAAAATCGGCGCCGCCCTGGGCAATGTATTCGCCGGCCAGCAGGTTTTGCTCAAACTCTTCGAGAACCTGGTCTTGTACGGCGTTGGGCACATTGCCCAATTCGGTGATGGTTTGGGCGATGGTTTCAATTTCAAAGTCGGCCAGATAGCGCATGACGTCGGCCGTGCTCTCCTCGCCCAGGGATATCATGAGAATGGATACTTTTTCGCCGGGGGAGAGTTCGTCTTCTTCTTCGTGTCTGAGATCTTCTTTATCGTATTGCATGGTTCCTCGTTGGCAAAGAATGCCTAGGGCGGGGAAAGCTTTTCTTTAGCAGTCCCACCTGGCGCGTTTGGTTTGTCTTCTTAAATTTATGTTAAATATCAATTTATGTCGTTTTATTGTGGTGCTGCCAAAAGCGATCCTCCCCCTAACTTGCAAAAAAGGGGCCAGCGATTACCGCTTGCTTTATTACAAAGTGGTATGTATATTGAGTAACGTTCTGTAGATTATACAGTTCTACTCCCTTTTATCCCCCCCACGAAAATATCTCCCGGATCAACCTGGCACGTGCCGTTCTGCGCCTATGGGCGCGAGTGGACGTGGTTACTGTTATGCAAGTTGCCGATTTGCCCATATTGCCGGGATCGCCGCAGGACCAGCTCAAGCGGCGCATTCTGGAAGCCTTTTTGCAAAATCCGTTTCTCGACGACGACCTGGCGGGATTGGCGCAGCGCCTCGACATCAACCGTTTTGAGCTGTCGCAGGCGCTGGAGGATTTGTGCCAGACGCGCTTTCTCAAAGAGGCCGGCCAACGCCGCTATTTGCTCGACCTAGACTTTGTTGCCGAAATCGCCCCGGCCGCTGCGCCGGCAGTTGAAGAAGCGCCGGGCGAAAATTTGTTGACCCTGCCCGCCGAAGCGCTGGTGGCCCAACAGATACCGGTGCCCTCCAGTATCGACGCCGAAGAATTGGCCGAATCCCTGCCCTGTGGCGCGGTATTGTGGCGCGCCGACGGCAGCCTGGGACTGGCCAACCAGCAGGCGCTGCAGTGGCTGGGCACCGCGGCCGCAGAACTGGATATAGACCGTTTTGCCGAGGTTACCGGTTTTCATCCCAATTTGGTTTTGGAGGGGGGGGAAGCGGTGCACTTTTCTCTCAAAGAACCGCACATTATAGAAGTGAGCATGCACCCCTGCCGGCTGGGTGAAGAAACGGGCGCGCTGGTGGTCATGCGCGACAGCTCGTTGCAAGAGGAAATTGCCCAGGCGCAGACCAGTTTACACGAAGAACTCTTCAACTGTCTGGACGAAGAGATGGTGGCGCCACTGTTGGCGCTGGAGCGCTTTCTCGAAAGCCCCGATTCGGAGGATTTGGGCCGGGCGCGCGCCGCGCTGGAGCAGATGAAGGGGTTTTTGGAAGATTTCTTGCTGCTCAAGCGGCACGACTTGGACTAACAATGAACGGTTGAGGTAAAATCTATGGTACTCGATATCCGCAAAATGTCTCCCGCCCCGGCGCCCGCACCCGAAGAGGCGTCCGTAGAAACACCCGCCGCGGCGCACGGCGATTTAGAAGCCCTGTTGTGGCAGGCGGCCAGCGGCGCGGCGGTAGAGCGGGCCCTGGCGGTAAAGCAATTGCGCCAATTGGTTCCCTCAGAGGCGGGGCAGGAAATTTTGTGGCGCATCCTCGATTCCGAGGACGATCCCCGGCGGCTGGCGGTGGCACAAATGCTGGGTTTCCACCGGCCGTGGTCGGCCTCGCCGTCGGGCGTGCGCCGGCTTTTGCAATACCTGCGTGGCGAGCGCGACGCAGAAGTGGCCGCCGCGCTGGTGTGGTGTTTGCGCCAGCGCGACGAGGTGGGCGAATTTCTCACCCACCAATCCCCGCGCCTGGCCCGCGAAGCGGCGCTGGGCCTTGCGCTCAACAGCAATACCCTGGGGCATGTGGCCCGCGCCCTGCTGGCGGAGTGCCTTCCCGAAGTCGAGCGCATTCTGCTCAACAAACTGGGCCATCTCCACCTCTCTCTCGTGCGCCCGCTGGTGGAGCAATTCCACCAGAGCGATCTCCAGATCTCCAACGAACGGCTCTTTCCCATTTTTTCCCGCCTACCCCAGGTGCCGCTCTTCGAGATGTTTCTCGAAGAGCGCAGCGCCCTGGTGTGGGACCCCCAGCAGGGCGCTGCGCAGAGC
>CAXGRO010000391.1:0-5701 GCA_964012055.1 uncultured bacterium | reverse complement strand
GCCCCTTGAGCTGGGCGGCTGCCTGCTGTGGCACGGCCTCACCCACCACGGCAGCCCCTCCAACCAGTCCGGCCAATCACGGCGCGCCCTGCAGTTGCACTACCAACCGGCCAGTACCAGTGAAATAAGCAAAGAAGAGCGCGAGGCACTTTACGGCGGTGAAGTGCTAGGCGCTGAGTGCTAGGGCTGGCCTTGCCGGCCTTATCTCATATCTTACATATTACCGTTTCTACCACGAAATAAGCGCGCAGGAGCAGGTATTATGGCCGTCAAGAAATTGCGCACCCCCGATGGCCGCCCCCAGCACCGCAGCATCGACGAAACCATCAAAGATGCCATCGACCGCGAAGATTTGAGTCAATTGCCCGGCTGGGGCAAACCCCTCGACCTCAAAGATTATTTTGCCAGCGCCCCCGAACAGCGCGCCGCCAACCAGTTGCTCAAAAACAATAAGGTATTGCCCCAACCACTGCAGGACCGCAAAGAGGCCGAAGATTTGCAAGCAGAGGCGGCAACCTATCTGGCGCGCGAGGAACAAACGCTGCAATCGCTGGCCTCACAAATTGCCCCCATCGCCCAACGCGTAACGGCGCCCCTACCCAACCTCGCCACCCTGCTCGAACTGACCGACCTGCCAACGCGCCCCTCCTATTTGCCCGAACCGCTCGGCGCCCCCCTGCCCAGCCGCCGGCAATTCCTCGACGCCGCTCGCGAGTTAGTCGATATGGTCGTCCGCTACAACCGCCGCATTGAACTGACCATCTCTCACTACCTCGACCTGCTCGAGCGCTCCAACGACAGCATCGACAGGCTCAACACCCAGATATTTTTTTCGCGCCACCTGCCGCCCAACCTGCAACTGCACAGCCACAACCTGGACGACAAAACCGCCGACTTGCGCAACCGCCTCACCTCTTTGCCCACCCTGCCTCAGGATCTGCCCGACCGCCTAGAGCGCTACTACAAAACGGCCCGTCCTTCGACCTGGCACCGCCTCACCCGCGCCCTTTTATCCGCTTGAAGCAGGCCCTGTCTGGCGCCAGCCCTCGAATTGCCACTCCCGCACTCCGCTCGCAACTCGCCTCCTAGCTCAGGCACTCCCCTACCCGCCAAACCAGAGTTTAAACGGCGCTTCTTGTAATATCGCCTCCTGCTCCATCTGACTCAGCCCCAATTCCTCGGTAAAGAGTGCCAGATGCTGGTCGTAGGAAGTATTGTCCAGCCAGTGCTCGCAGGGAAAATCCGACCCCCACATGCACCGCTGTGGTCCAAAAATAGAGATAAAATATTTGATCAGTGGCTGCGTATCGACAAAGGGGTATTCCTGGTCCGACCCCGTGACACCAAAGGTCAACTTGGCGTACAATTGGGAAAAACGCGCCAATTTGCTCACTTCCACCACCACCTCGCCTTCCCCCCCCTCAACCCCTTTGGGGTAAGCGCAGTGATCTAAAACCACGGGCACTTCGGGATACTTTTCGAGCAGCGGCACCAACTCCCCCAAAAACTGCTGATGAAAGTGGGCGCATATCACCGCATCCAATTCGCGCACTTTCTCAAACAACCGCACCGCCCCTTCGTGGTAAAAACCCAAATCGGCGGCCGGTTCCAAACGCAATCCCCTTATGTTGAAATTGCGCACCAAGTCTTCCAGTTTATCCGCACTTTCCGGCGCCGCCGGATCGAGGTTGCACACCCCCACCGTCCAATCGGCATTGGCGGCGGCCACATCGCCCACCAGGCGGTTGTCCCATTTATAAGCCGACCCCGTCTGCACTAACACCACGCGTTCGACCCCAACCCGCGCCACATCTGTGCGCAGGTGCTCAATGGTGCCAATGCCGGTCTGCGGCCGAAAGGGATTTTCTATTTTGGGATATTTGTCCTCGTCATCGTGGTAGATGTGAGCATGCGTATCGACTATGGCCATAACTTTCTCCTTTTAGTTTTGGCGCAGCAATATAGGCCAGGGCCCTCACCGCGACAACCGCTCTTGACAAGTCCCCGTCCCCACATGCATGCTTAGACGTCATTTTATTAAAATGACTTGAGGAAGACGAAGTTACTACTACGTTCTGCGGAAGTCGGGTAGGGGACGGTCCCAGAGCCTTTGACCTCGAAGCCGGGCAGAAGCCCGGCGAGAGCCGAAGGCCGCCAATTCTAAGAATTGAGCGTCATGAGCGAGGGATCGTCCTCTTCCCGACCGTCCACATAACAGTTAAACGAAAACCAAGAGGCAAACATGGACTCTCGCATAACCGAAATCGGCATCCCCGTGCGCTCCGTCAACTGGGTCCGTCTGCACCCCGGCCACACCCAAAACAAACAGCCCTGCCTCTACGCCAGCATGGGTCAACAAGGCGACGCCCTCTTCGTCCTGCAAATCGATCCCCAAACCGGCGAGTTCCGCCAATTCATCACCCCCCTCGCCGACGCCAACTACCCCACCGCCACCCTCATGAGCCGCAACGGCCGCCTCTACGTCGGCTCGGCCTACGCCGGTCATCTGCTCTGCTTTGACCCCGAACAAGACAACTTGCTCGACCTGGGCCCCATCCACCCGGAGGCGGCCACCTTCCCCTGCCGCATGGACGAAGACGACCAGGGCCGCATTTGGATTGGCAGCTACGGCACGGCCGATTTGAGTTGCTACGACCCCGGCAGTGGCGAGTTTGCCCACTATGGCCGCATGGACGATGTGGACATGTACAATTACCCCTTAGTCAACGCCGACGGCACCATCGCCTGCATGATCCGCATGACCCAGCCGCACGTCGTCGTCTTTGACCCGGCCAGCGGCGAAAAAACGCCGGTGGGGCCCCGCATCGCCAAAGGCGAGGGCGAAGTCGACCTCAAGCGCGGCGTCGACGGACAGCTGTACATCGCGTCGAGCCAGGGCAATTTTCTACTGCAAGGCACCCAGACCATTCCCCAAGAGGAGTTGCCTCCCGAACCGCCCGCCACCACGCTGCCCGACGGCAGCACATTTTCTTTTGCCGACGCCGGCGAGCAACTCTACCGCGAGTTGGCCGTCGTCAATCCACAGGGTGAAGAACGCCGTTTTACACTGGATTACCAATCCAGCGGCAGCAGCATCTTTTCCATTCACACTGGACCAGACGAGTGCGTCTACGGCTCCAGCATTCTACCCTTGCACCTCTTCCGCTACAACCCGCGCAACGCCGAGCTGGCAGATTTGGGCCAGTGCTCCAGCGCCACCGGCGAGGCCTACTCCATGGCCAACCTCAACGACCACCTCTACCTGGCCTCCTATCCCGGCGCCGTCCTCTCGGTCTACGATCCGGCCAAATCCTACGAATTTGGCAACCAACCCGAATCCAATCCGCGCGATCTGGGCCGCATCGACGACATCTCCTACCGACCGCGCTCTTCGCTGGCCGGCCCCCTGGGCCGCTTGTGGACCGCCTCCGTGCCCGACTACGGCCGCTGGGGCGGCCCCCTGTCTTATTACGATCCTGCGGGCGAGGAAAAAGGTGCCTACTATCGCATTTGCGGCGACGCCAGTTGCTACACTCTGGCCTGGCTACAAGACCGCCAGCTCATAGCCGTGGGCACCACCACCGCCGGCGGCAGCGGTACCCAGCCCAAGGTAGACCAGGCCGTGCTCTTCTTGTGGGGCTACGCCAAAGAAGAAAAGGTCTGGGAAGGCACCCTGGATCGGCCAGTCGACAGCATCAATGCCCTGCTGGTGGGCGCCGACGGCCGACTCTACGGCACGGTGCGCGGCGGCGAAAAACCGGCGCTCTTTGTCTTTGATCCGCAAACCGAAACCTTTGCCGAACTCCTCGACCTGCCACCGGGCGGCCCCCTCGACTTAGGGCTGCACAACGGCCCCGACGGCCTAATCTACGGCTTTACCGGATCGGTCATTTACCGCCTCGACCCCAACTCGCTCGAATTGGAGGAGATTATTCGAGAAGAAGGGGCCTTCTCCGTGGCCGGTCCCGTTCTCGGCGAGTACATTTATTACGCCAAAAACCACTACCTGATGGCCGCTCAATTATTCTGAAAATAGATCGAGTTTGCGCTCCCATTCCCGCGACTCCTCAATCGCTGAAGATGCCCAAACAGCTTATAATTCATCCACACACTCCTGCTTAGCCATAACCCAGAAATGGCGCCACAACAGTTTTACTCTCATTCCTCCTGCCCAGACCTAGTCCAGATATGACGCCGCAGCAGATTTACTCCCACTTCCCCCTGCTGCAAACCGACCGCCTGGTACTCAGAAACCTGCGCCCGCAAGACGCACCCGCCATCCTGCGCATCTTTGGCGACCCCGAAGTTACCCGCTACTACGACCTCGACACCTTCGCCGACTTGACCCAGGTGGCCGACTTGATCGAACGCTTTAAGCAGCGTTATTTAAACCAGATCGGCATTCGCTGGGGCATTGCCCGTAAAGACGCCGAGGCCGACCTCATTGGCACCTGCGGCTACAATATCTGGATTCAGGACCACGCCCGCGGCGTAATCGGCTACGACCTGGCTCGCGACATGTGGCGCCAGGGTATCATGAGCGAAGCACTGGACGCCGTAGTCCGTTTTGGTTTTGTCGAAATGGGAATCAATCGCATTGAAACACCCGTCTTTCCCGAAAATGCGGCTTCGCGACGCCTTTTGGAAAAGCTTAATTTCAAGTCAGAGGGCACTCTCCGAGAATACGAATTTCTCAAAGGCCGCTTTGTCGACCTGGAGATGTACGCCCTATTGCAAAAGGAATGGCAAGCCATTGGGTAAACCTGCAACATCTGCCGTCGACGCGGCGCTGCGAACACTCCTTGGAGATCGTTTCACCACCGCCGACTCAGCGCGACAAGAACACGCCCGCGACGCCTCACACCACCTACCGCAACCGCCCCAGGCCGTCGCCTATCCCCACAGCAACGACGAGATCGCCCAGATCGTACACCTCTGCGCCGAGCACCGCGTGCCCGTTGTGCCCTTTGGCACCGGCACCGCTGTCGAGGGCGGCATTGTCGCTACCTGCGGCGGCGTTTGTGTCGACCTGAGCCAGATGAACGCCATTTTACGCGTCGCCGGCGACGACATGGACGCCACCGTGCAGGCCGGCGTCACCCGCAAACAACTCAATCGCCACCTCGACGAACTCGATTCGCAGCTCCACTTTCCCGTCGACCCCGGCGCCGACGCCTCGCTGGGGGGCATGGCCGCCACCCGCGCCTCGGGCAGCGCCGCCGTGGGCTACGGCACTATGCGCGAAAACGTGCTGGGGCTCACCGCCGTCTTGCCCGACGGCCATATCGTGCGCACCGGCGGGCGGGCGCGCAAATCGGCGGCCGGCTATGACCTCACCCACCTGCTGGTGGGCTCGGAAGGCACCCTGGGCATTATCTCTGAAATCGTGGTGAAGCTGGTCAAGAAACCGGCGGCCATCTCCGCCGCCATCTGCCCCTTCGCCAGTATCGACGCGGCGGTGGCCGCCGTGCAGGAGGTGATGCGCCACGGCATTCCCATGGCCCGCATCGAACTGCTCGACGAAATTCAGATGGCCGCGGTCAATGATTACTCCAAACTCGACTACCAAGTAGCCCCCACCCTCTTCTTTGAATTCCACGGCTCCGCCACCGCCGTCGACGAGCACGCCCGCGCCGTCGAAAAAATCGCCGGCGCCCACGGCGCCCACCAATTCCGCTGGGCCAGCGAACGCGCCGAGCGC
>CAXGRO010000390.1:0-5710 GCA_964012055.1 uncultured bacterium | reverse complement strand
TTTCCTCCATGGCGGCTACCACCTGAGCCACGGCCAGCTCATGGACGGCTCGGGCGCCTTTGCGGTACACCGCCCCGATCACTGGGTTTTTGCCGATACGGGCCTGGGACAAAACGATGCTTTTGGCGGCGAGCACACCATTGTCGGCTACGAGTGCGACGGGTGCGAGTTCGTTCTGGAAGACGGTTTGCCGGTGCCCACCGGCAACGACGGCACACCCCGCGACTTCACCATTCTCTGCACCGCCCCGGCCCGCTGGCATCCCGGCGATTGCGAATGGTACGACAGGTGGCAGAAGGGGCATAGTGGAGCCGCGGTGATGGGGCTTTACAATCGCGGCGGTACGGTTTTTACTGCCGGTACTACGGATTGGCCCCACGGCCTGGCCGGTGGTGATTCGGTGGTCGAGCGGATCACTCGCAATGTCATCGACCGCTTGTCTGGGGCGCCTGGGGAACTTGGTTGATGGGCGTTGGCTTGGGTCGCGGAGAGAGGGTGGTCCCACCTCCGTTTCCGAAATAGTACTTTGCGCTAGCGGTGTATCGTCTGCGCAAAAAGCCGTCGCAACCTTGAAGTAACTTAGTCAATGACTTACATTGCACCCCGATCCCCCGAGAATCGTCCACAAACCCGACAAAATCGCAGTCCTAAAAAAACCATGCGCGAATTCGCCACCATCATCGCCGGCCAACAACTCACCAGCGGCCACTGGTACCCCGTCCACAACCCCTACACCAACAAAAAAGTAGGCCAAGTCGCCGCCATCGATCCCCCCAAAGCCGACCAAATCCTACGCCAAACCCACGCCACCAAAATCACCCTCACCCGCCACCAACGCCACACCATCCTCAACCAAATGGCGTCCGCCGTAGAACAACGCACCAACGAAATAAGCCGCCTCATTACCGACGAATCCGGCCTCTGCCTCAAAGACAGCCGCTACGAAGCCAGCCGCGTCTGCGACGTATTGCGCTTTGCCGCCATCAAAACCCTCGACGACGACTCGCAAGTCTTCCCCTGCGACATCTCGCAAAACGGCAAACCCCGCCGCATCTACACCACCCGCCAGCCCCTCAACCTCATCGCCGCCATCACCCCCTTCAACCACCCCATGAACCAGGTGGTCCACAAAATCGCCCCCGCCATTGCTACCAACAACACCGTCGTGCTCAAACCCTCCGCCCAAACCCCGCTCTCCGCCTACTACCTGGGCCAGCTCGCCCTCGACTGCGGCCTGCCCCCCAACATGCTCAACGTCATCACCGGCACCGACCGCGACGTCGCCGACCTCATGGTCCAACACGAACTCGTCGATATGGTTACCTTCACCGGCAGCACCGCCGTGGGCCAGCACATCGCCCGCACCGCCAGCTACAAACGCCTGGTCCTCGAACTGGGCGGCAGCTCCGCCCTGCTCGTACTCGAAGACGCCGACCTTGAAGAAGCCGTCGACATCACCCTATCCGGCCTCTTCAAAAACTCCGCCCAACGCTGCACCGCCATCCGCCGCCTCCTCGTCCACGAATCCATCGCCGACCGCTACGCCGCGAGCCTGGCCGAGCGCACCGCCCAACTAAAATGGGGCGACCCCTACGACCCCAACACCGACATGGGCACCGTCATCAGCGAAACGGCGGCAAAGGAAATCGAACAACGCGTCGTCGACGCCATCAGCCGCGGCGCCAAACTGCTGGTCGGCCACCAGCGTCAGGGCGCTCTCTACGCCCCCACCGTACTCGACCGCGTGCAAAACGACCACGAGTTGGTCGCCCAGGAAACCTTCGGTCCGGTGGCCCCCATCATCCGCTTCAAAACCCTGGGCGAAGCCATCCGCATCGCCAACGACACCCCCTACGGCCTCTCCGGCGGCGTCGTCAGCAACCACTGGCCCTCCATCCAACGCGTCATCAGCGAACTCGAAGTGGGCACCGTCAACGTCAACGAGGCCCCCAGCTACCGCCTCGAATGGACCCCCTTCGGCGGCATCAAAGCGTCGGGCTTGGGCTACAAAGAAGGCGTCATCGAAACCATGAAGGCGATGACCAACGTAAAAACCTACTCCCTGCCCTGGGACGCGCCCTGAGCCAGCAAGCGCACACCGGACCGTCTATAGCTCACACCACAAACTCGTCTGCATCGAGTTCAATTATGGCACTGGATAAGCGACTCATAAGGAGATCCCAGATCTCAATATGGACCCGGCCTTCCTTGGGAATAGTGGCCCACAGCATTCCTATGTCCAGTGCCCACAGGCGGTATTCATCCCAGCAAGCCTCAAAATCGCATTGCGACACGCCACACTTGAGTAGCGTGTCGCAGTAAAGGCGTACCAGCTCTTTCTCGTGTTCCTTGCGAGCTGCGGCCGCAAGACTGTGAGTCACAAAGTAAGAAAGATCCGTGGACCCGGGGCTCGCGCCCAAATTGGACCAATCGACGACGGCCAATAGCGACCCCCCGTTTGGTGTGAACAGCGTATTTTTGAAATGGTAATCGCCGTGGGTTAAGGTCTGTGGCACAGCCGACCACCTGCCAAAGATTTCCTCCTCACCGTGCGCCAGTTTTTCTCCAATGGGAATAATGCTTTCGGGAAGTGCGCTCTTGCTCGCTTCATCAAGCGCATTCCATCGCGGCGCAAAATTCTTGCGCCAATTCGCCATGTCCCGTCGCACCAACCAGTCCATGTTATTGAGTCGGGTCCGCCCCCACCAACCGGCGTGGAATGTCACTAATTCCGTAATGGCCGTGTGCCCCTGCTCGACCGTGCATCCCGTTGTCCAATCCATCGGCACGGTTGAGCCAATGTCTTCCAGGAGCAGAAAACCCGCTTTTCTCGGGCATTGATAGCGGCGTAATAACACGCAGGAGTCGCCATTGAAATACCTTTTGCCAGCTGATTGTAGAACAGCATTTCTCGCTGACAAAAGTTTTCGTGAAACCCAGGTCCATTAGGGCGAGTTTAACGAAAATACTCTTCGCTACATCTGATTTCGCCCCATCACAGATCAGGTCAATACGCGCGATTTGACTCACTATCCCCCCATCGAGTGGCGTCATTTGTATGTCGACCACATCAGAATCTATAAGAAGTCCAACCGAGCGGAGCACTCCCGTCAACCATTCTGAATTGACATCATCAAGCTGGAGAGGAATTTCCATGCGCAATATGTTTTTATAGTAGGAGAGATGCTATAAATACGTCTTATTGAGGCCAGCGAAATCAATAAATCATACGTTCGCCGGCACCAGTGGGTGGCGGTCTTGCCGGCGGTGTTTTGTGGGGGCCGGAACTCACAGCCCGCCAGGGCTGTGGGGATGTTGGGAAGGGCAGGCCCCCCGAGGACTCACAAAGCACCAGAGGCAAGGCCACCACCCACTGGTGCCACCAAGCCCCACGCCACCCCCTATCCTCAGACGAACAAAAACTCTTCGCAGTACACTCAGCTAATCCAACGGCAACTCCACCCGCCGCCCCTCGCGCATACTAATCTGCACCGCCTCAGTAAACATCATATAATTCACCCCGTCGGCAAAATTAGTACGCACCACCGGCGTCCCCTCGCGAACGGCGTCGACAAACTCGCGCTCCACCCGCCAGAACCCCTTGCGCTCCTCGGGAACCTCCAGCTCGCGATACGCTTCATCCCCCTCCAGCGCTACCCACGCCTTATCGTCGTCCAGCTTAATCGACCCCTTGGTGCCGTGCAACTCAAAACTGCCGCCCGCCCCCAAACGCGCCACACTGCTCACGTGGTACACCGCCGTCGCCCCGCTTTGCAACTCGGCCACCACCCCCAAACTCTCGGGCACGTCCACCGCCTTGCTCTGACCCGTCTCCGGATCAACGCGTTCAGTAGTAAATGTTTTGCCGTAAGCCATCACCGACTTTTCGGTGCCGGCGTAGCGGTGCATAGCCTCCACCGCAATGCCCAGCGACATGATGTTGACGCCCGACAAATCGCGCCGCTGGCGCCAGTGCAGCGGCGCCTGCGGGTCGTAACCGCCGCTGAGCAAATTGGCGTGAATCTCCAGCCAATCGCCAAAAGCCCCGTCCGCCACCATCTCCAACAACACCTCCTCCGACTCCAGATAAAAGCCGCCCTGCACAATCATCGTCACCTTGTCGCTCTGCTGCGACGCCGTATACATGCGCTTTGCCTCGTCCATGTTCATGCACATGCGCGCTTCGGTGAGCACGTGTTTGTCGGCGGCCAGTGCTTCCAGCGTCACCTCGCAGTGCATGTAGGGCCAGGTACCAATGCACACGGCGTCCACATCGTCGCTGTGCACCACCTCTTTCCAATCTTCAAACACCTGCCCAATACCATACTCGTCCGCCACCTTCTGGCCCGACGCCCGCGAGCGATTGGCCACGGCGGTAATCTCCACCCCGTCGATCTCCTGAAATCCGGGAATGTGTTTTAATTTGGTGTTGGCACCGGCGCCCACCAGGCCAATTCGCAGTGTCATAACCCTTCTCCTATCTATATTTTCTTCTCTATATAAAAACATAAAAACGGATTGGGGCAGGGCCTCCCTCCGAAGCCTACCCCAATCCTTAACAACGTTCCTAACTACAAGCACTTAAGGTAATTTTCGCCCCAGCGGCTGTCAATCAATTTATTAGCCTGCCAACGATCAATCCCCCTGCCACTCGTACAGCGTTTTGCGCGCCAGCTCGTAGTTCTCCGGCCCGCGGTGAATCGCCGTGGCCCCCAGCGAATTCACCTCAATCAAAACCGCCGACACCGGCTCATACGCGGCGCGCGGCGCCACCGCCCCCTTGGCCACCAGAATCTTCTGCTGCTGCGGCTGGATACCCACCGAAGTAATCTGATGGATGCTATTGGGATACGAGCGCTCGGTATTCAGCACCAGCAAACCGCCCTTGCCCGGCGCCGTCCGCCCCACCTCCACCACCGCCGTCAATCCCTGATTAAAATGCCGCCCGCCGCCGTGCCGCCGCTCGGTCTCCTCGTACACTCCGCTGTGCAGCGTCCGCACCACGCCCCCAACCTCCAGCGTCGGCCCGTGCATATCGTCCGTCTTGCCGCCCACCTGTAACGCCACCTGCCCGCCAATGCCCGCCCCTTCGCACACCTTAGCTGCCGCCGCATCCCATATCGTCACCACCCAGCCGTCCGCCCCCTGCGCCAGCAACTGCTCCAGTATAAACGTCGAATCGCCGGTAGACCCGCCGCCGATATTGTCGCCAAAGTCTAGCAAAGTCACCGGAAACTGCTCGCTCGCCATCGCCTGCTGCACCGCCGCCGCCGGGCCCGGCACCTCGGCGATCAGCTGCTCGCGCACGTCCCACATCATCGCCTCCAAACGCTCGGCCTCGCGCTGCGCCCGCGCTTCGTCGCCGTCGGTTATAACCACAACGCACGGCCCCATCGCCGGCACGTCGGCGTACTGATACCCCCCGGCGATGCTGCACGCCAGAATCCCCGGCTCTTTTTCCAGCTCAATGGCCGCCTGCATCAGCGGCTGCATGGGCGGCCGGCTCGTATTGTGGTAATAAATATTGAATAGAACTTTCGGCTTGGCGATGGCACTGGTCGGCTTCACCTCGCCCTTGATCATGCCCACCAGTATGGATGCCGCCTGCAGCCCGCGCTCTTTCTGGTCGATGTGCGGGTTGGTCTTGTAAATGACCAGCGCGTCCGCCGCTTCCACCAGCTCAGCCGGCACATTGCCGTGGTAGTCGTGC
>CAXGRO010000389.1:0-5800 GCA_964012055.1 uncultured bacterium | reverse complement strand
CCCTCCCTGAGGGAATTCGGCCGAATCGCCGCTTAAAAAGTGGCCACTATATTGGAAGAGGACCTATAAATCTTAAGTTAGATAAAAAACGAGAAGATTATTGGATGGGTTTATCGCCGCGTTGGCGCCGCAATTGCGCCACTGCCTCTTCAACTTGCCGCACTTCGCTTTTGTCGTATTCTGCGCGCTCGCGATCCAGTTCCTCCTGGTCGGTTCGGGCAAACGGCCAGGCGTCTTCGTCGGCCAGGCGCCAGGCGAGGCGGGCGCGCGTTTCTCCGGAACTGAAGATCAGACCGGCGAGGTGTTGGTCTAGTGTTTGGGGCGGGCGCATGCGGCAGTCAATCGATGGTGGCGCCGCCGTCTATGACGATGTGCGCCCCGGTCATAAAGGAAGATTCGTCCGAGGCCAAAAAGAGGGCGCCGGCGGCGATTTCCTCGGGTTTGCCCATGCGTTTCATAAGCGAATCCTGGCCGAATCCGGCGTAGGCGGCCTCGGGGTCGAGGCCCAGCGAGGCGATGTGGCGGTCGGTGGCGCGGGTGCGTATGGCACCGGGGCAGATGGCGTTTACGCGCACGTTGTCTTTGGCTAGGTCCATGGCCAGGCAGCGGGTCAACTGGGTCACGGCGCCTTTGGAGGCGTTGTAGGGGATGAATTCGGGCTGCGCGATGTAGGAGGAGACCGAAGCGATGTTGACTACCGCGCCGCCGCTGTTTTGGCGGAAATGGGGCAGGCAGTGGCGCACGGTGTTGGCGTAGCCGATCACGTTGACGCCAAAAACGCGGTCCCAGTCGTCCTGGGTCACTTCTTCCACGGTGCCAAAGACAAAGGTGGCGGCGTTGTTTACCAGCAGGTTTACGGTGCCAAAGTGCGCCGCCGTGGCCTCGACCATGGCGGCGACGGAGTCGGCGCTGGCGGTGTCGGTTTGGTGGAATAGCGCCTGGCCGCCCGCCGCCGTTATGTCCTCTGCGGTTTGGCGGCCCGACTCTTCTTCAAATTCGGCGACGACGACTGCGGCGCCTTCCTGGGCAAAGCGGGTGGCGATGGCGCGGCCTATGCCGTTGCCGCTACCGGTCACTATGGCGGTTTTATTTTCAAGTTGCATGGATGGACTCCATATTATTTTAGCGATTGTCGGGAGAGGGTAAGGCGCAGCAGAGTCAGATCGGGGTGGGCGTTCTGAGCATTCTGCGGATGGTCTGGCGGGCCGTTTCTTCGTCGTCGATGATCAGAATAGGCGCCTGGGCTTTGTTCTCCATCGGCCGCTCTCCTGGTGGGGGAGTGAGCTGGATCGCAGAGACCTGAAGGATAAGGAAGAGAAGGTCCGGCGTCAATGAGGGTTATTGGAAAGATATTTCTGACGCCGGTTGTCAGGCGGGCAGGCCCGCGTCGGTGGCCAGGTGGCAGGCGGCGCGGCGCTGGTCTTGCAATAGGCGCAACTCTGGTTGTTCGCTGTGGCAGGCAGCTTCGGCGATGGCGCAGCGGGGGTGGAAAGGACAGCCGGCGGGCAGGTGGGCCGGGTCGGCCACTTCGCCGGTGAGATCAAATTGCATGGACACGTCGGGGTCGGGGTTGGGCACGGCGGAGATGAGGCCGCGGGTATAGGGGTGGCGCGGGTCGGCAAAAATTTGTTCGGTGGCGGCCAATTCGACGATGCGGCCGGCGTACATGACGGCGACGCGGTCGCAGATGTGGCGCACCACGCTCAGGTCGTGGGCCACAAAAATGTAGGTGAGTTTAAACTCGTCCTGCAGGTCTTCCAACAGGTTGATCACCTGAGCCTGCACCGAGACGTCGAGGGCCGAGACGGCCTCGTCGGCCACCACCAGTGAGGGGCGCATGATGAGGGCGCGGGCGATGCCAATGCGCTGGCGCTGGCCGCCCGAAAAGGCGTGGGGGTAGCGGTTCATGTGCTCGCTTCCCAGGCCCACTTTCACCAGCATTTCGGCGACGCGGTCGCGGCGCTCGGAGCCGCTGGCGAGTTTGTGGATGGCCAGGGGCTCGCCGACGATATCGCCCACGGTCATGCGTGGGTTGAGCGACGAGAAGGGGTCCTGGAAAATCATTTGCATGCGCGGGCGCAGCGGCTTGAGGGCGGCCTCCGAGAGTTGCGCCAGGTCGTGGACCTGGTCGGCGGCGCGAAAAAGGATCTGGCCGCGGGTGGGGGAGAGGGCGCGCAGAATGGTGCGCGCCGTGGTGGTTTTGCCGCAGCCGCTCTCGCCCACCAGACCCAGGGTTTGGCCCGGCAACAGCGCAAAATTTATGTCGTCGGCCGCCTTGACGCTGGCGATCTGGCGCCGGTAGAATCCCTTGCTGTAGACCGGGAAGTATTTGCAGAGGTTTTTGACCTCTATGAGCGCTGGCGTTTGTCCGTCCATATCAACTGGCCGCGGGTGAAGCCGCCAGTTCGGCGGCGCGGTGGCAGGCCACCACGTGGTCGGGCGTGGCGCTTTCCAGTGGCGGCGGCGGGCCGCTGTCACAGCGCCCTTCTTCGGCGTGGGGACAGCGGGGGTGGAAGGGGCAGCCGGTGGGAATTTCCAGCAGCGACGGCACGCTGCCTTCAATGGAGGCCAGGCGCTGGCGGCGCGTCGAGCTGAGGCCAGGCAGCGATTGCAGCAGCGCCATGGTATAGGGGTGTTGCGGTTTTTTTAAGATGGTGCGCACGTCGGCTTGTTCGACGACGCGGCCCAAGTACATGACCGCGACTTCCTCCGCAGTTTGGGCGACCACGCCCAGGTCGTGGGTGATGAGCAATACGGAAGTTTGAGTGTCGCTTTGCAGATCTTTGATCAATTTGAGGATTTGCGCTTGAATGGTGACGTCGAGGGCGGTGGTGGGCTCGTCGGCGATGAGCAGTTCGGGCTGACAGACCAGGGCCATGGCGATGCCGACGCGCTGCCGCATGCCGCCGCTCATTTCGTGGGGGTATTGGTCGATGCGCTGCTCGGGGCCGGGGATGCCGACGCGGGCCAGCATGTCGGTAGCCATCTGGCGCGCTTCTTCCTTGCTAACCTGGCGGTGTAGTAGAATGGCTTCGCAGATCTGTTCGCCGATAGTGTGGACCGGACTAAGGGCGGTCATGGGTTCCTGGAAAATCATGCTCACCTGGCCGCCGCGCAGGGCGAAGAGTTCTTCAAAGTCTTCTGGCAGGGCGCTTATTTCCACGGCGTCGCCGTCTTTGGGGTAGAGAGTGATGCTGCCGCCGGCGATGCGCCCCGGGGGCTGGATGAGGCGCAGGATGGAGTAGGCGGTGATGCTCTTGCCGCAGCCGCTCTCGCCGACGATGGCCAGAATGCTGCCGCGGCGCACCGAGAAAGTGACGCCGTCGACGGCGCGGGCGGGTCCGTCGTCGGTGGCAAAGTGGACCTGCAAGTCTCGTACTTCGAGGACCGGGTCGGCGTCTGTTGGGGATGGCGAGTTTGCCGGGGCGCCGGATGCCATATGTTGCATGTCGGCCATCGCTTATCTGCCGGCGTAGGGGTCGGCGGCGTCGCGCAGGCCGTCGCCCAAGAAATTAAAGCACAAGACCGTGAGCACGATGAAGACCACGGGCAAGAGCAGCCAGGGGTAATTGCCCACCGCTTGTAAATTCATGCAGTCCTGCAGCAGTACGCCCCAGCTGACCACCGGGGGGCGCAGGCCCATGCCCAGAAAACTCAGGCTGGTTTCGCCCAGAATCATGCCGGGCACGCTTAGGGTAAGGGCGACGATGATGTGGCTGGTGAAGCCGGGCAGCAAGTGGCGGAAAATGATGCGGCCGTGGTTGGCCCCCAAAAGCCGCGCCGCCACCGCGAAGTCTTCCTCGCGCAGCGATAGGATCTTGCCGCGTACCACCCGGGCCAGGTAGGTCCAGCCCAGGAGGCTGAGGACGATGGTGATGCCAAAGTAGACGCGGATGGGCGACCAGTCGGGGGGCATGACGCCGCCCAGTGCCAGCCACAGCGGCAATTTGGGGAAGGCGTCGGTGATTTCTATGGCGCGCTGGATGAGGTTGTCGGTGCGGCCGCCCACATAGCCCGAGATGCCGCCGATGAGCAGGCCCAATATAAAAGTGATGAGGATGCCGATGATGCCCACAGACAGCGAGATACGCGCCCCGTAGAGGATGCGGCTGGCCAGGTCGCGGCCGTATTTGTCGGCACCGAGCAGGTAGAAGGTCGGCGGACGGGCGGCGTTGGGGTGGGCGCGCGCGTAGGCGTTGAGGTCGAGGCCTACGAAGTGGCGGTCCCACGGAATTAGGCCCCACAGTTCGTAGGCCTCGCCTTTGACGAAGAAGGAGAGGGGGATGGCGCGGTCGCGATTTTCTATATAGGAATTGTGAAAGGTGATGGGGTCGACGTGTCTTTCTACCGCCAAAACGTGGAGGCCGTGCTCCAGCGAAAAGCGGGGCAGTTGGGGCGGGGCGTAGAGGTGGTCGAGGTCGCGCCACTCGGTGGTGTAAGGGGCAAAGAATTCGACAAAGGCAGCGGTGAAGTAGAGTACCAACAGCAGGTAGGCCGAGACCAGTGCAAGGCGGTGTTTGACAAATTGCCGGGCGATCAACTGCCACTGGGTGGCGTAGGCTGCGGTCACCGGCCCGTTGTCGGCGGTCTGGGCGACGTCCTGCGGCGCTCTTGTGGATGTGGTCATCGCCCGCCTCCCTCAAAACGTATGCGCGGGTCGAGCCACAAGAGCAGCAGGTCGCTTATCAGCACGCCCACTATGCCCAGGGCGCTGAGCACCATCAACATGGAGCCGGCCAGGTACATGTCTTCGGAGAGCAGAGCGCTGAGCATCAGTGGGCCCACCGTCGGTAGGCTGAGTACCATGGCGACGATGGCGCCGCCGGAGATCAACTGCGGGAAGAGGCCGCCGATGCCCGAAATAAAAGGGTTGAGCGCCAGGCGCACCGGGTATTTGAGCAGTAATTTGAACGGCCGCACGCCGCGTGCTCGCGCCGAGGTGACGTAGGGTTTTTTTAATTCGTCGAGCAGATTGGCGCGCATGACGCGAATCATGCCGGCGGTGCCACCGACGCCCAAGACTACCACCGGCAGCCAGATGTGTTCCAGCAGGTTGACGAATTTGCCCCAGTCCCACTCGGGTTGCACGGCGTACTCGGCCGAGAACAAGCCCGTCACTTTGATGCCAAAGAAGTGGTCGCTGATGTAAATGAGTACCAGGGCCAGAAGAAACTGCGGCACGCACATGCCGATGAAGCCGATAAAGGTGAGGATGTAATCGCCGATCGAGTACTGCTTGACGGCCGAGTAGATGCCGATGGGCACGGCTATGGCCCAGGTGAAGAGGATGGTGCCCAGCGAAATGAGCAGGGTGAGCAGAATGCGGTCGCCGACGATATCGTTGACCGGCTTGCGCTGTTCCATCGAACGGCCCAAATGGCCCTGCAAAAGCCCCTTGTCGATTTCGTCGAAAGTGATAAACCACTTGAGGCCCATCCACTTGACGTACTGCAGGTGGATGGGGTCGTTGAGAAAGAACTGGCGCTCCAGGTCCTGCACCTCGCCGGCCGACATTTCCAAACCCTGGTTTTTTAATTGTTCGATGTAGGTCAAAAGGTAATTGCCGGGCGGGATCTGGATGATGGCAAAGGTGATTACCGAAATGATGAACAAGGTGGGGACCATGATCAGCAGGCGGCGGCCGACGTAGGTGTGTTTGACGGCCACGGTGAGTAGGGCGGCGAGCAGGGCGGCGCCGAACAACCAGCCCAGGAAAGTCCAGACCCAGCCGGAGGTGGCTTCGCTTGCAGCGGCGACGCTTGCGGTGGCTGTGGCGCCGCTGGGTGGCAGCGGCGGGCGC
>CAXGRO010000388.1:0-5814 GCA_964012055.1 uncultured bacterium | reverse complement strand
CAACATGGCGGCATGCCGAGACAAGTTTCGCGACCACCGAATCGATCACCGCGTCTTTCTGGGGTGTCATGGGACGGGTCGTGGTGGCGCGGGAGACGCCGTTGACCATCACCTATCCCGGCATCCAGGGGATCGAGCTAAACGGCACACCGGTGTACGGCGCCGGGTTCCGAGAAAATGAAATGACCATCCGCTTGCCCGCGGGTGAACACCAGCTACGCATCGTCACAGATCGCCGCGAAGCCCATTTCAGGGAACGCGAATAAGCCAGGACAGACTCTAAGTGATTATCGACGCCCACGCTTTTCCCCGCTTGGGAACAGACTCCGGCGATCAAAGCGCCCGGGAGCAGCTGCAAATCATCCAGCACCACACGCAGTTCCACCTCCAGGGCTGGCGCCGCCGTCGCGACGGAGCGCCGGCAGATACCTTCTTGCTCACGCCGCACGGAGAAGGCGTCGGCAATATGCCCGATGTCGATTTCCGCGTTGCCCAGTACGGCCAGCTTGAGTGTACCGTAGACGGCGAAGACTACTACCTGCAGTGGTACCCGTGTTCGCTGCGCGACATGGCGGCGCCGCCCGAGCTGATGATCGCCTACATGGACTATCTGGGCGTAGATATGGCCGTCCTGCAGCACGACCATATCTACGGCAGCCTCAACGATTTTTTGAGCGACTGCGCGCGGCGCTATCCGGGCCGCTTTCTGCCGCTGGCGCAGATCCGCGAGTGAGAGGCGGACCGCCAGGAGCAATCGGACCGGCTGCAGTACGCGATCGAGACCCTGGAGCTCAAGGGCCTCTATTTTGAGGTCGAGGCGTTTGCCTACACCGGGTTTGTCGAACGACTGGACGACGCAAAGTTCGAGCCGCTCTGGGAAACCGTGCGGCGGCTGGGCATTCCCGTCTTCTGGGCTCTCTACACCGGCCAGCGCGACCGTCTGGGCACCTATATGGAGCAGGGTCGATAGACTGGATCGGTGGGCCCGGGCGCACCCCGACATCCCCTGCGTCTACACGCACGGCATCGAGACTATCGTCATGCGGCCGCCGGAGGAACGATTCAAGATCCCGCAAGAGATCCTTACCTGCCTGCAGCTGCCCAATATGCACCTGGAGGTCATGTTGCATCTGATGGCGCCCGATTCGCCCTATCCGTTCGCCTGGGCGCAGGAGATGCTGCACCGCCTCTACGACGTATTGGATCCCCAAAAGCTGCTGTGGGGTTCGGACATGCCCGGTGCCGAGCGCAGCGTGACCTACCGGCAGTCAATGGACTACGTCCGCTCACACGCCGAGTTCATGTCGACAGCCGACAAATCGCATTTCTTCGGGGGCAACGCCGCTCGCCTGTTCGGTCTGGAACCGCGCAGTTAGCCAGGGGACGGACGACTCGTGAAAAATTCGCGAGATGGGTGTCATCCCCATAGCCCAAATCACTTGACCTGCCCCCCAAAAAACCCCTTTATAATTATCATACATTGACATCGGGCAGCACAGAATAAAACGAGGAGTTAAACCCGTGAAAACAGGATCCATTTTCGAGCGCGCCTCCACCCCCATTGCGGGCATCGTCGACATCGGCAACCGCAAGCAGCTCTTCGTCGACGATTTGCTGATCGACGAAGCCAGCCGCATCTCGCCTTACCAGTACCGCCCCACCAAGTACGCCGACAACCCCGTCATGGTGGCGGACCGCCCGTGCGAGCAGGGCAAGTATGGTGGCAAGAATGAAGGCGTGGAAATTGTCGGGCAGACGGTGCTGTACGACGAGGAAGAGCAGATCTTCAAGATGTGGTACGTGCCGTGGGCGCTGGAAAGGGGCAAGCGCCCGTGGTGCTACGCCACCTCCAAAGACGGCTACAACTGGGACAAGCCCGATCTCGGCTTGATAGAATTCGAGGGCTCCACCCAGAACAACCTGCTGGGCATACACGGCGAGCCCAGCTATTACAATTGTTTTAAGGACAACCGAGACCCCGACCCGCAGCGGCGCTACAAAGCCCAGGGCGAGATGCACGGCCCCGGCGGCCACCAACCCCCCGGCGGCATGGTCAACGCCTACTCGCCCGACGGCCTCCACTGGACCTACAACAATAAGGCGGTGGTGATGTACCCCACCAACGTGGCCGACGCCAACTCGGTTTTGGGGTGGGACCACCTGCGGCAAAAATACGTGGGTTACTTCCGCCCCGGCCACCCGCTCGCCCACGAGATCGACAACATCGGCGTCCACCGCCACATCCGCACCGTGGGCTACGCCGAGAGCGACGATTTTGAAGATTGGACCGACACCCGCATGATGCTGGCCCCCGATGCCAAAGACCGGGTGGACCACCAGTACCAGTATTTCACCGCCGGCATCTTCGGCGAGTTCTACCTGGGCTTCCTCATGGTGCACAAGACCCACGAACAGATATGGGACGTCTTCCTGATGAGCAGCCGCGACGGCTTCCACTGGAACTGGGTCGACCGCAATATGCCCTTTCTCTACCGCGGCGAGGTCGGCTCGTACGACGCCGGCTACCTGATGCCGTCCGGGCCCATCCTGCACGACGGTCAGATCTGGATTTACTACACCGGCTTCAGCGGCGCCCACACCTCCAACCCCACCATACTGGGCGACCGCTGCGTCATGACTATCAACCTGGCCACAATCCCCGAAGACCGCTGGGCTGGGCTGCTGGCGGGGCCCAACCAGGGGCGCATCATTACGCGGCCATTCACCTTCAAAGGTTCAAAGCTGTTAATCGACGTGGACGCCTCCGTGCCCCAATCGGTGCCCACAGAGACCTTGAACTTCGACGAGTGCGAGGTGCGCGCATCCTTGACCGATCAGTCCGGCGGCAAGATCGAAGAATTTTCCTTCGATAACTCTACCCAGATACTCGAAAGCGGCAAACACGAGATGAAGTGGGAGGGCGCCGACCTCGCTCAACTGGAGGGCAAACCCGTGCGCCTCAACCTGGAGATAAGGAGCGCCTGTCTTTATTCGATCCAATTCATTTGAAATCCTGGCGTTCCTTTGGCTGATCAAGCAAGTTGCCGAATTAAATCTGACACCCGCTCGACCACCTCTTGCTCGGTCTGCGGACGCAAAGCAACCGGCAGGCTATAACTTTGAAAGAACAAGTCGGGCACGGCGTAGCGTTCGCTTACTTGCCATCCGCCCGCCGGGTAATCTTCGGCCCGGGGCAGATAACTCTCACAGCCATTGGTGTAACCCAATACCTGAGTGTGTCCGAAAGGCGACTTGGCCTTGATCGCCAGGCCGGTCTGAGAAAATGCTTCAACGCTGACGCTGGCCAAAACAATATCGCCGATTCGGATAGCCTGGATGACCGTGTCCAGGAGCGGATTGCCCTGCTGCACCGCTTGCACCAGCTTGGCCGACCAGTCGCTAAAACGCATAGCCACACTAATCTCCCACTCTCTGGCATCGCTGGCCTGGGCCTCGGCCAACTTTTGTCGCCACTCCTGGGCAATGGCCTCGGCCTCGGCCAACGAGGGCAACTCGATAAATTTGAGCTGGACGACTTCATCAACAGCGCCCAAACAGATTGAGCCATCGTCCTCCACCGGCTCCCAGGGCCAAAACAAGATATTGGGCACGGCGCCCATGGGTTTCCTTTGCTCACCGCGCCGCACATGGGTGCGGATATTGGCCGCAACTCTGACCACCTCACCCCCCAAAATCAGGCCGGTGCGCTCTTTGGTATCCCGGCAGTCCACCTCATAGCCGATGCCGTGGATGGGATTGACATTGCCGCCACAAGCTTGCAGGTACATAGCCAGGCCGCCAAAAGCGTCTTCGACTAACTGGCGCGCCGGACCCGGAAAATCGGACGAAGCGACCATCGAGCGGGGCCCCATCGTCACGGTGTGGCAACCATAGCTAAACAGCGTGGCAATGGCCCGGCCCTCTAAATTGTCAACCCGGATTACTCCGACCGCATTATCGATCGGCACATTGGGGTCTTCGCCCAACACATCTTTTCCATCGGCGCCGGTCTCGCGGCGATAAACACCGATATGCGCCTCGCCCCAATCCGCCCCAATGCGGGCCGGCTGCAATTGTTGATTGGCCTCGGTGGCGGCTTCGACCAGCCGGCCAATTAGCTCATCCTGGTAGGCGTGCTGAAGGCGCATTTGCTCCGGCGCATCGTCGAGAAAGTCCGGTAACGTCGGGCCGCTGTGGGTATGGCTAAAATTAATCATCACATGCGAGACTGACATGCCCACTGCCGCACTAATCCGGCGGCGAATATCAAGCGTCACCGCCAAGGGAATAAACAGCAAGTCACAGGCTATTATCACTACTTTATTGGTGTCGTTGGAAAGCACCAACGCCGTCGCAGTCAAGTCAGTTTCAATACCCTGAATCCGGTCGGCAAACAAGCGGATGCCCGGCCTTTTGATGCCTATTGGGGGATTAATTGTATTTCGCGCAACGCCCGCGTATAAGGTGTTTGTCATGTACTCCCTCTTCAGTATTGCGTAAAATATACCTGTAAACTCTGGTGCAGTGTCTTCAAAATAATCGAGTTGCCGACCTACTTCAAAATGTAATGCGAGGCCCAGAGGAGTTCAATATACAGCGTCACAGTATGGAAAGAAGAGCAAAAATATGGTGCTATATAAGGTGAAGGTGTATGAGCGAGCTAATTTGGCGTGACGACGGCGCGGCACAAGCTGGCATCACTTTGCCCCACGGCGAGCTGGAAAATCTGGGCAACGCCCTCACCGTCACCGCCTGGGTCCACAACCCGGACAGCCAGGCCGAAGCGATGCAAGCACTGGTCTCCAAATGGAAACCGCACAGCGCTTTCGACGCCTTCAGCGCCTTCGACGCGGGCACCACAGACGGGTTGACCACAAAGGGTTTTTACGGCGCCGTCTTCGACGGGCAGTACATCTATTTCTGCCCGATCCGCAGCCGCGAAGAGCGCTCCACCGTCCACGGTTGCGTGCTGCGCTACAACACCCACTTAGACTTCCACGACCGCGGGGCCTATGCCGCATACGACGCGGGGCAGACCAACGGACTGCACACCGCCGGGTTTTACGGCGGCGCCTTCGACGGGCGCTACGTCTATTTCATCCCTCGCGACGACGGCCGGGTCCACCACAGCCGCTTCCTGCGCTACGACACGCACGCGGAGTTTAAAAGCCCGGCCAGTTGGCAAGCCTTTGACGCCAATCATGCCCACTCTTTTCAAGGAGCCGCCTTTGACGGACGCTACATCTATTGCTGTCCTGGGTACTCCAACCCGACACCCGGTGCGCCCTTTAGCGATGCCGCAGAGAGCGGAGTGGTCATGCGCCTCGACATCGCCGGCAACTTCCGCGCCCCCGCCAGTTACCGGACCTTTGACGCCCAGTCTATAGATCCCCGCGCCGTCTGTTTTGATGGTGCCGCCTTTGACGGTCGATACATCTACTTTGCGCCTCTGCAAACAAACACAGCGCTGCGCTACGATACCAAAGCGGATTTCGACGATACGGAAAGTTGGCAGGCCTACGACGCCGGCAGTGCCGTTGGCCTGGGGCCCTGCGTCGGCGCCGTGTACGACGGCCAATTCCTCTACTTCGTCCCTTTCAATCACGGTAAAGTGGTTCGCTACGATACGCGAGGTACCTTTACTGAATGCGCCTACTGGAGTGTCCACAATGCCGCCGCGACGCCGGGCCTGGAAGCGGCCGGCTTTAAAGGCGGCTTCTTCGACGGCCGCTACGTCTATTTTGTCCCCTTCAGGGGCGATGTCCCGGCCGGCTCAAACAAGAGCCCTTTTCACGGCACCTACCTGCGCTACGA
>CAXGRO010000387.1:0-5836 GCA_964012055.1 uncultured bacterium | reverse complement strand
CTATTTGTCTAAGCCGTTATTTATCAATAACTTACAAAAAATGTCCACAGTATTGATGTATGGTCTTCGCTTAATCTGCGCCCCAACCTACAATTGGACACCATCGGTCGCTATGTTGGCCGCGTCACCGACCGCAACGCAGACAATCAACCTCTCTATGCCGATTATTTACCAGGCCGGGACATTGCGGCCTATTTTGAACTCGACCTGCGCCTGGCCTGGCGGCCTGTGCGCGCTTTAGAAGTCGCCCTCGTCGGGCAGAATTTGCTCGATGAACACCATCCCGAATTCGTCGACCTATTCGTCGATTCTTTGCCTACGGAAGTACAGCGCGGCGTCTACGCAACGGCGGCGTGGGAGTTTTGATACAACCGTTTAAACTCGCATATTCCACACCATAATAAGGATAAACAACATGCCCCTGCTCTTCGACATGCCCCTGGAACAACTCGAACAATACCAGGGCATCAACCCCCGCCCCGCCGACTTCGACGACTTCTGGGACCGTGGCCTGCAAGAAATGCGCGGCCTCGACCCCCAGGTAGAACTCGTTCCCGCCGATTTTCAGACCCCCTTTGCCGAGTGCTCCGACCTCTACTTCACCGGCGTCGGCGGCGCCCGCGTCCACGCCAAATTCCTGCGCCCGCGCCAATCAGACCAGCCCCACCCCGCCGTACTCGTCTTCCATGGCTACTCGGGCAACGCCGGCGACTGGGCCAACCACCTGGGCTACGCCGCCCTGGGTTATTCGGTCGCGGCTTTGGACTGCCGCGGCCAGGGCGGCCGCTCCGAGGACAGCGGTGGTGTGGTCGGCAACACCCTGCGCGGCCACATCATCCGCGGCCTCGACGGCCCGCCCGATAATATGCTCTTCCGCCACATCTTCCTCGACACCGCCCAACTGGCCAAAATCGTCATGGACATGGACGACGTCGACGAGACCCGCGTTGGCGCCACCGGCGGCAGCCAGGGCGGCGCCCTCACTTTAGCCTGCACCTCCCTCGAACCCCGCGTCGCCCGCTCGGCCCCCATCTTCCCCTTCCTCTGCGATTACCAGCGCGTCTGGGAAATGGACCAGGCCAAAGACGCCTACTGGGAATTACAACAGTACTTCCGTCAGTTCGACCCGCTGCACGAGCGCGAAGAAGAAATCTTCACCCAGCTCGGCTACATCGACATCCAGCACCTCACCCGCCGCATTAAAGCCGAGGTCTTGATGGGCGTTGGCCTGATGGACACCGTCTGCCTGCCCTCCACCCAATTTGCCGCCTACAATAAAATTCAGTCCAAGAAATCCCTGGCCATCTACCCCGACTACGGTCACGAAAACCTGCCCGGCCACCCCGACCGCATTTTCCAATTTATGACCGAACTCTAACAGGGGAAATATAGACGTGCATATAGACGAAAGCTGGTACGTAAGACCCGCCGACATCCCCCTGCGCACCTCCAGCGGCGGCGTGGTCTGCCGCATCCAGGACGACAAGGTCTGGGTCGCCCTGGCCCGTGAAGAGGAAGAATACCAGATCTACGTCCTGCCTAAAGGCGGGGTGGAAGAAGGCGAATCTTTAGAACAAGCCTCCGCCCGAGAAGTCGAAGAAGAGACCGGATTGGCCAACCTGGTTCACCTAGGCAAAGTGGGCACCTGCGAGCGCCTCACCTACAATAAAGCCCAGTGGGCCACCACCCACTTCTACCTCTATTACACCACCCAAATCGACGGCACCCCCACCGACCACGAACACCACTACGGCGTCTGGTGGCAGCCCATCGACGACCTCTCCCTATTATTCTGGCCGGAGCAAAAACGCCTGATCGCAGAGAACAAAAACGATATCGTCACCGCCATACGGGACTATCACCAGGAGCGCGTGTAGCCCTAGAGGCAAAATCTGAACAACATGATCTAACCTTGGCTAAAGGGAGAGCAGTAATGCGCTCGGCTATGCGGTACTTTTCCTTTCCGGGATACACCACCCACAAATGCTCCAGATCCAGGTCGGCCAGTGCACTCTGCACCGACTTGGTCGATTTAGGCGCATCGGCAAATTTGCATTCTATCGCCCAATTCTTCCCCGCATCCTGCCAGAAAAGGTCTACTTCGGCGCCGCTGTGCGTGCTCCAGAAATAGAATTCTTGGGGATTCTTGTCGATCACCCGACAGGCGCTCTCCACCGCAAACCCCTCCCACGAAGCGCCCAATTTATTGTGCGCAAGCAATTGCTCCATATTGGCAATCGACTGCAAGGAGTGAAATAAACCCGAATCCCTCAAATACATTTTTGGACTCTTGACCAGCCTTTTGCGAGTATTGCTATGCCAAGGTTGCAACACCCGCACCATAAACGTGGATTCGAGGATATCGATGTATTTTCTCACCGTCATATCCGATACGCCAAAATTGCGGGCAAACTCGGCATAATTCATAGTCTGTCCGTGGTAGTGGCTCAACATGGTCCAAAACCGCCGCAGCATCGGCGCGGCAATATTGATGCCCAATTGCGGAATATCTCTTTCGAGAAAAGTGGTTATATAACTGTCGCGCCAGCGGCAACTGGCCCGCTCCGAGGCGGCCAGGTACGAGCGCGGCAGCCCCCCGCGCAACCACAGCGGTTTCATCTGATCCCCGCCCACATCTTCCAGCCCCAAGCCGCCCAGGTGGTAATAGGCGATTCTGCCGGCGAGCGATTCGCTGCTCTGCCGCAGCAAATGCCTGGAGGCACTTCCCAGTATGAGGTATTTCTGCTGCGGTTGGGTATCGACCAGATATCTGAGCAGGGCAAACAATTCCGGCGCCCGCTGTATTTCGTCGATGACGACGAGCCCGCGCAAGTCCTCCAAAGCCAACTGGGGCTGTTCCAACCGCGCCAGATCGCGAGGATTCTCCAGATCAAAATAGTGGTCCCCCTTAAATGCTTGGGCGATGGTCGTCTTGCCGCATTGCCTGGCCCCAAGAATAGCCGTCACCGGAAACTGTTCTATGAGCTCTCGCAAAGCCGCGGTATCTATATTTCTCTCTATAAAATCGGTCAAAGCCGCACCTCTACATTGCCAATTTACACTTAGAATAACCTAAAATATCATTGAAAAATAAAATATATAATATGATTTTTCAATGATATTTTGCTCATCCTGAATAGATATAAGTCAGCCAAAGGGAAGTAATTCAGCGCTTATCTCAGCGAATCCAGGTCTTGCTCAGAGAAATGACAAACACCGTGATCAACACCCAGCCTATCAATTCTTCCAAAGTGGCGATGGTGCGAAGAAAATGGATAAAGCGCTCCACTCAGTTCACCACGTTGATCGGCGCCCCCTGCTGATAGGCTTTTACATTCTCCACCGTCATCGCCATCAGCCGCCGCCGCGCCTCCAGTGTCGCCCAGGCCATGTGCGGCGTGATGGTCAAATTGGGCGCCTTGAGCAGCGGGTTGCCCTCTTCAATCGGCTCGGTCGAAGCCACGTCCGTGGCCGCCGCCGCCGGCCGCCCGGCGCGCAACGCCTCGAGCAAATCCGCCTCGTCGACCAGCCCACCGCGCGACGTATTGATCAGGAACGCCTCCTCTTTCATGCGCCCCAACAACTCGCGATTGACAAACCCCGTATTGTCGGGCGTCTGCGGGCAGTGCAAACTCACTACATCCGCCTCGGCAAACACCTCTTCCAGCCCGCGAAAGGCAAAGGGCTCGTACCCAGGCGCTTCCCCCGGCCGCGGCGTATAGGCGATCACCCCCATGCCAAAGGCGTGCCCCAACTCCGCCACCCGCTGTCCGATGCGCCCAAACCCCACAACGCCCAGCGTCTTGCCGGCCAACTCCACCAGCGTCCCCTCCCAAAACGAAAACTGCCCGGCCGCCTGCCACCCCCCCTGCCGCACCGCCAAATCGTGCCGCCCGATGTGATGGCACAACTCCAACATCATGGCTATGGCATACTGCGCCACCGAATCCGTCCCATACACCGGTATATTCGACACCGAAATCCCCTGATCCCGCGCCGCCTCCACGTCGACGACGTTATACCCGGTAGCCACCACCGAGATAAAACGCAACTGCGGCAACTGCTCCAGGGTCTCGCGGCTCAACGGCGTTTTATTGGTCAACACTACTTCCGCCCCTTTTGCCCGTTCGACGATCTGGTCCGGCTCTGTAAAATCGTACACGTCCATCTCTCCCAACTCGCCCACGCCGTCCCAGGAGTTATCGCCCCGAGGATTCATAGTGTACCCATCGAGCACCACAATCTTCATAACTTCTCCTCCGTGAATGTTCGTTCTTAAAACAATACTGTGGACACTTTTTCGATTTTGAGCGGATTTTTGTAAGATTGAAATTCGTAAGTGATTATTTATCAACAAGTTACAAATTTCAATATCTATTTGTCTAAGCCGTTATTTATCAATAACTTACAAAAAGTGTCCACAGTATTGTTTTAAGAACGAAAAATATAAAACTGGCGTTTGCCTGTAACGCGATTTGGGGGTGGCCTCTCGCTCATGACCGTCCCCACCAGAACCAACGTCACATCATCAAGACCGGCGCAACTGCCCCACATCCCTTACCGCACCCTGCGCCGCACTCGTCGTCAACGCCGCATACGCCTGCAACGCCGTCGACACATAGCGCTTGCGCTTGCGCGGTTGATACGCCTCCGCCCCCAACGCCTCCATGCGCCGCCGCCGCTCCTCTAATTCCTCATCCGCCACCGCCAGCTCAATCTTGCGCCCCGGCAAATCAATCTTAACGATATCCCCCTCCTCCACCAGCGCAATAAGTCCCCCCTCCGCCGCCTCGGGCGACACGTGCCCAATCGACAAACCACTGGTACCGCCGCTAAAACGCCCGTCCGTCAACAACGCGCACGCCGTACCCAGATGTTTGGACTTGATGTAGGACGTCGGGTAGAGCATCTCCTGCATGCCCGGCCCGCCCTTGGGGCCCTCGTAGCGGATCACCACCACGTCGCCGGCCTGCACTCGGTCGCCCAGAATGCCCTCGCACGCCGCTTCCTGCGACTCAAAAACCTTGGCCGGGCCTTCAAAAACCCAGATCGACTCGTCCACCCCGGCCGTCTTCACAATGCAGCCGTCCTCGGCCAAATTGCCGTAGAGCACCGCCAGCCCGCCGTCTTGCGAGTAGGCATGCTCCACCGCGCGAATGCAGCCCTTCTCTGCATCCGTGTCGGCCTCTTCGTAGTACTTCTCCTGTGAGAACGCCTCCTTGGTGCGCACATTGCCCGGCGCCGCTAGCAAGCGCTTTTGCGCGAACTCGTCCAACTCGCCGCCGCCGCGGGCGTCGTTGCGGGCGATCATAGTGTCAATCGTCTCGCCGCTTACCGTGTGTACGTTGGCGTTGATCTTGCCGGCGCGCTGCAACTCGCCCAAAATGGCGGGAATGCCGCCGGCCCGGGCCACGTCCTCCACGTGGAACTCGTCCGAAGCGGGGGCCACCTTGCAAATGCAGGGCACCTGGCGCGACAGGCGGTCGATGTCGGCCATGGTGAAGTCGACCTCGGCCTCGCGCGCCATGGCCAGCAGGTGCAACACCGTGTTGGTGGAACCGCCCATGGCGATGTCGAGCGCCATGGCGTTTTCAAAGGCTTCGAAGGTAGCGATGCTGCGCGGCAAAACCAGGGAATTGCCCTCCAGGTAATACTCCTTGGCCATCTCCACAATACGCCGGGCCGCCGTTTCAAAAAGTTGGCGGCGCAGCGCGTGCGTCGCCAAAATGGTGCCGTTGCCGGGCAGGGCCAGACCGATGGCTTCGTTGAGGCAGTTCATCGAATTGGCGGTGAACATGCCCGAGCAGGAGCCGCAGGTGGGGCAGGAGGCCTCCTC
>CAXGRO010000386.1:0-5842 GCA_964012055.1 uncultured bacterium | reverse complement strand
CGGCAAAAATCAGTGCCGCCCACAGGGCGGCGCGCCTCCCCAGCAGCAGCAAGCCTACCTCCCATAGCAGCCATGCATTGATCAGGTGAAAAAGAAAATTGATCAGGTGATAGCCGAAGACTTCGTATTCCCCTATGGCGTAATTTATGGCAAATGTCGATATCAACAGCGGGCGATACATGCGCGCTTCGGACATGCCTGAAAACGCGCCCGCGTCGACGAAGTAGGTGGGTATATTCGTTAGCGAGCGGATGTGCGGGTTTTGCTGAATGGAGTGTTCGTCGTCGTAGTGAAAGCTATTCTCAAAGGAATTGTGGAAAGTTAGAAAAGTGCAGAAGAAGAGCACCACGTAAGCGCCGCGGCGCTGTTGTACCCACGCGTTCATTAGATTTACGCCTTACCCAGCGATTGCAGAATTTGTTTTAACGCCCGGCGATCTTGCGCGTTGCTCCACAGCAAGGCGGCCAACACCGCTGCAAAAACCGCGCCGCCGCCCAGCAATTCCAGCCACGCCGGCCACTGCCAAAAGACCGCGAAGTGGGCGGCCAACACCGCCAGCAGACAAAAAGAACACAATCGCAACAAATAAGTCCAGGGCAGTAAATCCGCCAAGCGCCATTTTAAATGCCAGCCGATCATGCCCAGCAAAAAAGCCACCTGGACATACGTCGATATCACCGTGGCCAGCGCGGGTCCGGCAAAGGCCCATTGCGGATCGATTTGCCACTGCGGCAGATACACCTTCAAAGCATGGGCTAAAACGATGCTCAAAGTCAGGTTGAAAACTAGATCGCCCACACTGCCCCACAGGGCCCAGCGCGCCTTGCCCATGCCCACCAGCAGCGGATTGTATATGGCAATGCGCAGGGGCAGAGCCAGCAAGAAAATTCGAAAAATCCACTGGGCATCGGCGTATTCACTGGGAAAGACGGTCAAAATGACGGCGCCGGCAAAACCAAAGAGAAAGAAGAACAAAGGCATTACGACCAGCGCTAAACGAGCGATGGCCTCGCGCCACAGCCGGGCTATCTCTTGCAATTGCCCGTCCTTATAAAGGCGACTAACCTCCGGCACCAACACCGAAACAACGGCGGCCAACAACAAGCTGACCGGCACTTCGAGCGCTCCCGCGTGATAGAGGCCATAAATCCCGCCCTCAGTCTGAAAAACGAAGAGCACTACGTAGCGGTCGATATAGCGGGACAGGCTGCCCACCGCGTCGCTGCCGGCAATAGGCAAGGCGTAGGCAAGGTAGGCACCAAATCCCCGCCCATCTACCCAGCGCCCCTCGGACCGCCGCACGGCCCCTGCGACCAATACACTTCCCGCCGCCAAGCGAGCGACACCTACGGCCGAAAAAACCGCCAGTACTTCTCCCACGGACCAACCGAACACCTTGCCGGCAACAGCCGCACCTACCAGTGCCGCAGACGTTACCAGCGCGAGGCCGGCCTGCCAATTGTGACGGAGGGCGGCAATTAACAGCGGTTCGATAAACCCGCCGACTACGAGGGAGAAAATGTAGGGCAGAAAGGGCAGAAGATCGACCCGGCCACTCCCAGTATCTATCTCAAATAGGTCGACCAATCGCGCCCCCATGCACCACAGTAAAACGACCAGCACACCTCCCGAAATAACCAGGGTGAGAAAGGTCTGTGCAACCAGGGCAGGCTTATTGGAACGACGCGGAAAGAAATAGAGTAAACTGGTGGGCAGTCCAAAAAGAAAAATGGGCACCAGCGTATTGGCCAGCACCCAAACCGCCCCAAAAGCGCCAAACTCGACTTTTGTCCAACCCGACGCCAGAATGGCGTTTACCGCAATAATGCTGAGCGTGCTGGCGGCGCGCCCGACGGCGACGATGCCAATGCGGCGCGTCAGCCCGTCTTCCGCAGCCATATTACCCGGCCTTGGTCGCCAGCATGCAGAGGAAAGCGGGGCGCCTGATGAGTCGATTAAAAAACAAATCTGTCCAGCGCCAGCCCCAATAGGGCAGCCAACTGCTGCGGTGCGGGAATCCGCCCAATTCCAGCAGTTTATTGTTGACCAATAAAGTTTGCCGCAACGTCAAATTCTGGGCGCGCAGCAATTCGCCCAATTGCTCTTCGTCAAAACTGTGCAGATGGGCATTGCCCGGCGTTAACTGATTGCAGTGGATGCACAGATGCTGCACGATAGTTTCGCGGTAGGGCACGCTCACCAGAACTCGGCCGCCCGGCCGCAAAACGCCCTGCACCTGGGCCAGCGCACCGGCAATGTCTTCGAGGTGCTCAACCACCTCAGAGAGCACCACCACATCAAACACCGCTTGCCGACAAGGCAAATGATAGACATCGCCCACTTGAAAACAATCAATTGCGGCATAGCGCTCCTTGGCCCCGGCCACGCCGCGCAGGGCAATGTCCATAGCCCAAACCCGCGCTCCAGCCTGCTTGCACAGCCACGCCAACCAGCCCGAGCCACAACCAATATCCAGCACCCGCTCGCCGTTTTGCAGCTTGAGCAAACGCAGCAAAGTTTGCAAGCGGCGATATTCCGAAGCGCGGCGCTGCGGATTTAATTCGTCCGGATCAATAATGGCATCGGCGTCGGCCCGATAGTGGGCGCGGTAATCCGTCAATTGCGCAGTGCTAGTTTTTTCCTGTGTTTCCACCATTTACCCTGGCGCGGCTTGACAAGCCCTCTACTGCCGCGTTAATTCCCCCTGCTCCCAACCCGATTTATCTCGCATAAAAAGAAATATCCCACCCACATCGCGCGATGCGGACAGGATAATAAATATAGGATCTAAACGAGCGAACGATCTGCTCAGGCTTCGTTCTCGGCTACGGCGGCAGAGAGTTGGACCCGCTCTTGAGCCACATCATCGGCGTCGACGGGCTGCTTGAGACTATCTTCGAGGTTGCGCACGGCATCTCCCAAATGCGAGAGACGGCTCTCCTTGTCCTGCACTCTCATTTTGAGCGCTTCAAATTCGTCTTCAGCTTCGGCCAGTTTGACGCGCACTTCGTCTATATGCGGTTGAATGGACTGTAGTTTGGCTTTTAATCCCTTCAAACGCACAGAAGTGACAAACTTAGCCGCCAGAACAGCCAAAAATGCCAGAAGTGTCCACCACATAGTACAACTACTAACAAGGTTAAATTGTAAAAGTAAACAATTTTTATTTCGTTCCTAAATATATATAGGATAGTTTTTTATGTCAACTTTCTCTTTCCCAATCTAGGGCCGTAACATATCAATTTAGCCAAAAGGAGTGTGCTATGGCGGTGCGAATAGGTTTTGTGGGAACCGGCGGTATAGCCAACCACCATATGCGCAGCATTGCACAAATAGATAATGCAACAATGGTCGCTTTTTGCGATGTCGTACCGGAAAAAGCCACCGCCGCCGCCGCCGAACACGGCGGCGAAGCCTATCAAAACAGCGAAGAAATGTACGATAAAGCCCAGCTTGATGCAGTCTACATCTGCGTTCCCCCTTTCGCCCACGGCCCCCAGGAACTGGCCGCAATCGAGCGCGGTCTGCCCATTTTTGTGGAAAAACCCGTGGCCACGACCGCGTCAAAAGCAGAAGAAATTCTCACCGCCATCCAGGCTAAAAACCTCCTCAGCGCCGTGGGCTATCACTGGCGCTATATGGATACCACCGACCGCGCCCGCGAATTGCTGGGCGACCAACCCATAGGTTTTGCCCTGGGCGCCTGGGCCGGCGGCATGCCCGGCGTTTCGTGGTGGCGCGTTATGCAGGAAAGCGGCGGCCAGATTGTTGAACAAACCACCCACATTTTTGACTTGGTTCGCTACTTATTGGGCGAAGTAACCGCAGTACACGGCTTTGCCCGCACCGGCCTGATGCAAGACGTAGAAAATTACAGCGTACACGACGCCAGCGTCACCAACCTGACCTTTGCCAGCGGCGCCATCGCCAGCATTACCTCGGCCTGCATGCTCAGCGCCGGCCAGCAGGTGGGGTTGGTGGGGTTGGACCTCTATCTCAAGAACCAGGTCCTGCGATTAAACGGCAGCAACCTCATCATAGAAAGAGAAGACGGACAAGAGACCATAGAATTGGGCAATAACGCCACCCTGGCCGAAGATAGCGCCTTTATCAACGCAGTTGCCACCGGCGATGGCAGTGCCATTCGCTGCGACTACGCCGAAGCCGTGCAGAGTTTAAAAGTTACACTGGCCGCCACCCAATCTTGCGAGGAGGGGAAGGTCATCGAATTATAGTGGCCAAACGGACAAAATTGCCGCTACAAGAAAAATCAACCTCTATAATTTTGTATTCTCGCACTGTGAAACTTTCCACAAAAAATATACAACTCATTGTAAAATAATCATTTAAAAATAAAAAAGGACTGCAACCAAACACCTGGCACAGTCCTTGCTAATCTATTGTCAACTCTGAGTGGTACCCGCTAGCGCCCTTTCATTGAGTCCCGCCCGGGACAACCTGAAAGGGCGCGTTTTTTATTATTCGTCTTCTTCAACTACGTCAAAGTCGTGGATGTCTTCTCCCGCCTTGTCGGAAAGAATATCCAATGCCGCCGTAGCGCCGTCCCCGGCCGAGATAATGGCCTGAATCTTTTTCATGCGTGTCGTCCACCCCACCACATAGAGTCCCTGTACTGAAGTGCGCCCGTTGCGGTCGACCACAATTCCGCCAAAGTCCCTTTCCGCCACCAGGCTATTGGCCAGATCGCCTTGGGGACCGGCCGCCAAAATTAGGTATTCGCCCTCGTGGCACTCCCCCGCTTGGGTGGTGAGGGCAAACCCACTGTCCGTCTTTTCTACGGTGGCCACTTCTTCATCCAGTATTTCGACGCCGAATCCGGTCACCTGCTCGCGCGCGATCTTTTGAAATTCGCCGCCGGTCATCTTGGGAATGCCCAAGTAATTGTAGAGCATCGCTTTGTGCATGAGCGTTTCGTCCTTGCCAAAAACCTTCACACTCATCTCGTTTTTGGCTAAAAAGAGCGCCGCACTCAATCCGGCCGGCCCATCTCCAACAATCAATACATCGGCCATCTTCCACTCCTTTCCATTCTGTACATATCATTTATCTTTTGTTTGCGCCGACTAAAATAGCGCCCCCTGCACAGCGATGTCAACATTACTATTCAATCTACCCTCACCTGGCGACGCAACCTCCGCTATGACGCGTTTTCAAAAACTCGCCCTGGCTACTACCCTGGCCACTTTTCTGCTCATCGCCGTGGGCGGTTTTGTGCGCGCCGCCGGCGCCGGTTTGGGCTGCCCCGACTGGCCCAAGTGTTTTGACCGTTGGATTCCCCCCACCGAAGTCAGCCAATTGCCCGCCCACATCGACCCGGCACTATTTAATTTTAAGCTCGCCTGGATCGAATACATCAACCGCCTCATCGGCGTAGTTATTGGTTTCCTCATTCTCGCTTCGACCCTGATCGCCTGGCGCGATCACCGCAGCGACCGGCGCATTTTCCACCCCACTGTCGCCGCCCTCCTGCTGGTCGCCTTTCAAGGCTGGCTTGGCGGTCAGGTAGTGCACTACGAACTCGACCCGCGCTTTGTTACCGTGCACCTCTTTGTCGCCCTCGTCATCGTCATCCTCCTGCTCTACGCCACGCTCAACGGTTTTTATGCCGCACCCGCACCTTTGCGTTCCCTGTCGCCGGACCGCCGCCGCCTCACCTTGTGGTCGCACGCCGTTATCGCCTTGAGCCTGGTGCAAATTGTCCTGGGCGCTCTGGTGCGCGGCAGCATCGACCTGATCATCGAAAATTCGCCCCAATTGGCCCGCCACCTCCTCGTCGAACAAGTGGGACTGCTCGATCATGTCCACCGCAATATGGGGCTCC
>CAXGRO010000385.1:0-5852 GCA_964012055.1 uncultured bacterium | reverse complement strand
CTATTTGCCTAAGCCGTTATTTATCAATGACTTACAAAAAGTGTCCACAGTATTGCAATAAGAAAGTTGCAAATAGAAGACAATGGGGCAGACAATTATAGTAGTGTGGGTGGGATTTTTTGCGTTGTTGTGGACGCAAACGGCGGACGCTTTTGTGGGGCAGACGATTGGGGATGGCGAGGAATGGGCCGCCTTTGCGGGGCAAGAAATTGTGTGGCTGGAAGTGGAGGGCAATCGCTTTACGCGCGAGTATATAATTTGGCGCGAGGTGCGTTCGCGGGTGGGGGAGCCGCTCGGGGTTGAGTTGATGCGTGGGGATGTGAGGCGGTTGGACAATCTGGATATTTTCAGTTCTATAGAGGTGGTGCCCAGTGCCGTAGAGGGAGGGGTTGCCCTGGTGCTTCGAGTGCGGGAAATTCCACCGGCGGTGCCCTATGTATCTTACGATGTGACCGATGAGGACGGGTGGTCGTATGGGCCGGCGCTCAAGGCGGTGAATTTAATGGGGCGGGATGTGTACGTAGCGGGGTTTGCGCTGTTTGGCGGCAAGAAAACTTTTTTGCTGGATGTGAACGATCCGTGGATAGCGGCAAATCACCTTTCGTTCGATTTGGTGTTGGCGCGCATCGAGCGTTTTAACGAATTGGACGAGTTTGGCGAGACGACCTTGGAGTTTAGCCCGTGGCTGGGGATGTATGTGGGCGAGCGCGGGCGACTCAGGGCGGGGTTTTCGCATTTTGCCACGTCCAGCGATACAACGGGAAAAACGCTGTCGGTGGATGGGGGGGATCGCCTCTGGCGCATTGGAGTGGGAGCCGGGTACGACTCGCGCGATTGGTGGGGCGACCCGCATCGGGGGTGGCACAACGACGTGGAATTGAGCAAGACCGGCGGTTTTTTGCCGGGGGACGGGGATTTTTGGCGCCTGGATGTCGACGTGCGGCGCTACCAACCACTGGCGGCGCAACACACCCTGGCCCTGGCGACGCTGGTGACGTTGCAGTCGGGCGCAGTGGGGCGCGACCTGCCCCAATACATGGATTTCCACCTGGGCGGATCCAATACAATTAGGGGATATAATATCGAGGAGTTGGGGCGCAGCTTATTTGGCAAGAATCAATGGCTGGCCACGGCGGAATACCGCTTCCCGCTGGCGGCGCGGCGCGAATACGAAGTGTTTGGCATGCCCGCTGATTTAGGGCTGGCCGGCGCCTTCTTTGTGGATACGGGATTGGCCTGGAGTCGCGGCGGCGAGTTTAAATGGGGTCGCACCAAGACGGGTTACGGGGTGGGGCTGCGCCTGTTGATGCCGGCGGTGGATATGACGCGCTGGGATATTGGTTTTGACAAAGACGGCAATTGGCGGGTGCATTTTGCCGTCTTTGCCAAATTTGATGCGCAGCGCTTGCGCCTGCGTTAATTGTTGGAAAATTCCACCAGGACATCGCTGTACTGCAGGCGCAATTTGTCCAGGGCGCGGTTGCGCAATTGGCGCACGCGCTCGCGGGTGACCCCCATGGTCTCGCCGATTTCCTCCAGGGTCATGGGGTCGCCGTTTTCCAGGCCAAAATAATCGCGCAGGATGTGGTATTCGCGCTCGTCGAGGATATTGAGGCAGCGCCAGATGATATCCTGCATCTGCGATTTTTCCAGCGTCAGGTCTGCGTCTTCCTGGTCGGCCGCCAGCACCGCATGCACGGGGGCTGCCTCTTCGTCGGGAAAAGCCGGCGCGTCGAGGGACACGTCTTGCTGGGCCACTTCGACGGCATTGATGGTGCGTTCGAGGCTGATGTCGATGCGCTCGGAGATTTCGGCAAATGTGGGGGTGCGGCCCAACTCTTGCGCCAGGGCGTTGCTCTCTTTTTCCAATTTTTGTAGATCGTTGATCTGGCTTATAGGCGGGCGGGCGATTTTGCCGTGTTCGGCCAGGGCTTTGAGAATGGCCTGGCGAATCCACCAAACTGCATAGGTGATAAACTTAAAGCCGCGGGTTTCGTCAAAGCGCTCGACGGCTTCGAGCAGGCCCACATTGCCCTCGGAGATCAATTCGACCAGGGAGAGACCGTATTCCTTGTATTCGCGCGCCACGCTTACCACAAAGCGGAGATTGGCGGTAATGAGGGCTTGCCGCGCCGCTTCGTCGTCGGCCCGAGCTCGCTGGAAATGTTCGGTTTCCTGCAGGCGGCTCAGCGGTTGGGTATGGCGAATATCGTTCCAATACAATTCCAGGGAATTGCTTTCTCGAGTTGATGCATTGGTTTTGGTGGTGGCCATGGCGTTGCCTTTCGGTGCTGTAAACCTATTTTAAATAAATACTTAAATCTGAATTATGAGGTTTCTATTGCCAATATTAACGTCAACGTAAAAGTTAATATAGAAGACCAGCTGGACCTTGGCAAGCTCTTCTGTCTATTTAGATGTCATTCTTTGCTATTTGGTTGCGAAATGCGGCGATGAGGTGGGTATGGCGGTTTAACGATTTAGTAGGTTTGGGGGCGCTGGCGTCGATTTTTTTTCTCGGCGTTTTTTCTTTTAGTGTCCAGGCGTTTCTGGGCGGCGCCTTTGCCGGGCCGGGTTGGACGGCGTTTGGGAGGAGGTGGGCGCAAGTTTACTTCGAGCAATTTGGCAAATTTGTCGATGCAGTCCTGCCGGTTGCGCTCTTGGGTGCGGAAGCGGGAAGAGTGGATGATGAGCGTGCCGTTGCGCGTCAGGCGGTCCACTAGCGCGGCGCGCAGGTGCAGGCGCTGCGTTGGACTGAGAGAAGGGCTGTTCTCCAAGTCAAAGCGCAATTCGGCGCGCGTATTGAGCTTATTGACGTTTTGGCCGCCGGGTCCCGAACTGCGCGTGAAGGTAAAGGACAGTTCGGCCAGTGGGATGTTGAGACGCGAATTGATGCGCACGGCGTTCATATTGGTGGGGCCAATAGCTGGGGTTTATATTATGACTTCATATAAAAGAACAGTTGCGGATGCATTTTCGACAAGGAGCACACATGACTCAGAGATACACGGCAGCTATTGTCGGTTGCGGTTCCATTGGTCACGCCCACGCCGAGGGGTATGGCTTGGTGGACGAGGTGGAATTGGTGGCCGTCGTCGACCCGCTGGCGCCGGCGCGGCAGCAGTACATGGAAGAATACGGTTTAAAACACGGCTACGGTACTATCGAAGAAATGCTGGAGGCGGTGCGGCCCGATATTGTCAGCGTTTGCACCTGGCATTTACTGCATCCGGCGCCCACTATTGCTGCAGCGCGCGCCGGCGTCAAAGGCGTTATCTGCGAAAAACCCATGGCCATTGGCATGGCGGCGGCCGACAGCATGGTAGACGCCTGTGTGGCGAGCGGCACCAAATTGGTGATCAGCCACCAGCGGCGTTTTACGCCGGGGTGGGAAAAAGCGCGCGCTCTGGTACAAGAAAAGGCGATTGGCGACGTGGTGCGAGTCGACAATAAGGTGGCCGAAGGGTTGACCAATTGGGGCACTCATACCATCGACGGGTCGCGTTTTGTGCTGGGCGATCCCCAGGCCGAGTGGGTGATGGGGGCCGTGGAGCGCTACACCGACCGCTATGAGCGCAATACCGCCATCGAAGATTCGTGCATGGGGTTGGTGCAGTTTGCCGGAGGGGTCCAGTTGTTTATTCAGTCGGATCTAATGCGCGAAGGGGCTTCGGCGGGCACATTTTGGTTTCAGGGAAGCGAGGGCATGATGGAGGTGAGCGAGGCGTGCGTGCGTTTGTTTAGCGCCACCTCCGGCGGCTGGCAGGATGTGGATTTGGGCATGGCGAGCGATGCCATACGCGGCATAGGCGGCAACACCAATGCCGCACAGGTGCGCGAATTGGTCGCCTGGATTGAAGGGGGTGCCGAACACCGCGGCGCCGGCGACCAAGCGCGGGCCACGGTGGAAATTATGATGGCGCTCTACGAGTCGGCGCGGCGGCATCGGGTGGTGGACTTGCCGCTACAGGAAAAGGAATATCCGCTGGATTTGATGATCGACGAGGGGCAGCTGCCGCTGGAGCAGGAGGGGACGTACGACATCCGCGGTTTTTTACAGCGCGACGGCATCGACGAGGCCAAATACGCCGAGATGCGCGCCCAGGGCAAAAATCACCACCAGATTATGCAGGTTTTAAACCCGCGGGAGGGATAAAAAATGTATAGAGCGTCGTACGACGGTTCCAATAAGAAAGTGATGTGGCAGGAAATGTGGCGCCACGAGTTTCACCAGGCGCTGGAGCGCGATTCGGTGGTCATTGTGCCGGTGGGCTCGGTGGAGCAACACGGGCCGCACTGTCCTATGGATGTGGATATCTCGGCGCCGTTTTACATGGCGGTTGAAGTGGCGCGGCGCGTCGATGATTTTCCGGTGATTGTCGCACCGCCCGTGTGGTCGGGTTTTACACACTACAATATGGGGTTTGCCGGCACCATCAGCCTGCGCCTGGAGACATTTCAGGCACTGCTGGCCGATATTTTTCGCAGTATTTACGCCAACGGCTTTAAGCGCATTATTTCTATCAACGGTCACGGCGGCAATTCGGCGCCGTGTCGCGCCGTCAGCTGGCAAGTGGCCGAGGAAAATATATTCACTCTCAGTTTTAATTGGTGGGACGTGGTGGAAAAGGAATTGTGCGATTGGAGTGCTACCGATGAAGGGGTCGGCCACGGCGGCGAGTGGGAGACCGCGGTACAATTGCATCTGCGCGACCACATGGTCGATAAGAGTCGCATAGATAAGGACGATTCGGGTACTACGCCTTTTGCCGACGATCTAGCTTTTGCTATGTTTGCCGAGCGGCGGCGCGATACATTAAACGACACGGGTATTATGGGCGACGCGTTTGCCGCCAGCGCTGAAAAGGGCGAGCGGATTTTTTCCCTGGTGTGCGAGCGGTTGGAGCAGTTGGTGCGACAATATCACCAATTGCCCGTGCGCGAGTACCGCGAGTTTGGCAGCCACTGTATTTGATGGTAAGCTCTAAGTGGGGCGGGGTTTGAAAGTTGGGACTGATAAATGAATCGGGCTAGAAAAGCTAATGCCCCATCACCTTGGCGGCGACGGGGCAAAGCATTGTATTCGATCCGCAGGTCGGAGTGGGGAAACCCCGAGGGCGGCGGAAGATTCCAGAGTGGGTAGGCTCCGGAGGGGACTCATAGGTCCCACGAGACTATTTGATCGATCGGGAAGCAGGAGGTTCAGGTCTGCAATTTAGTATCAAATAGTTCATAATTATACTATCGGAAGCAGGGGAGAATTCTTTAACGAAAAATGAAAAATACAATTAAATTTGTTATAAATAATTATATTATAATAATTTATATGTAGTTTTAGATGGCTGTATTATGGGTTTTGTATATGTTGCCAAGTAGTATTCAGAAAAACATCCCATTAAAAGACAATCTCAGAGGGTAGCTAACCAGGCTATGTATGAGCATAGCAATGATAAAACCAATAATGCCCCAGGTGAGGAGGTCGCTTGTTTTGTAAGCGGTGCGAATACCGGTCCATAAGCCTAAAATGACGAGGGCGAGAAAAGCCAACAAGCCCAGCGGGCCGGTTTCGGCCCATAGGTGCAGGTATTCGTTAGGGCATAGGGGGTGTGTTCGCGGCGCTGAGCATCGGTCATGTAGGCAAAGCGGGCGCCGCTTTTGTGGGCGTTGCGATACTGGGGGAGACGGTTCTGGTAATTGCCATAACCCAAACCCAGAATTGGGTAATCGCCGATCATTTGCCAGATGACCTGCCAGAGGAAATAGCGGTGGTTGATGGTGGAATCCCCAATAGTTGGATCCACGGAAGAAGACGTTGTGGGAGCGGAGCGGTCGACAGAACTGGACTCAGTGTC
>CAXGRO010000384.1:0-5857 GCA_964012055.1 uncultured bacterium | reverse complement strand
GTATGAGCAGCAATTTGAGTCATCAATCATTGTCCGTTAAAACAGGGCAAGTCCAGGGCTGAGCCTACCTCTGTTGTCGGATTGTTGATTTTCTACCGCAATACTCTTTTCTGCCTGATTTACGCGGACACCAGGCGCGACGAAAGGAGTATGTTATATCCCCTTCTGTGCTCCTCCCAATCCCAACCTGGAACAGCTCAAGAATCGCGCCAAGGATTTGCTGAAAGCTCACAAGGCAGCCGATCCCGGTGCGGCGCGGTGCTTGAAGCAGGCCCTGCTCGAATTGTCTGGCCGTGCGGACGGCGAGGTTTTTCAGGCTAAATTCTCTCTCAAAAATGCCCAACTGGTCATCGCGCGGGAGTGCGGCTTTGATTGTTGGGCCGATCTGAAGAACCACGTCGAACAGAACGATGGGCGAGTGTCGACCCTTGAGGATAAACACCCGATCGCCGGTCTATTCGAATTGGAGTTGGTTTCTGTGCCTGCCGGCTCTTTTCTCATGGGCTCCAAAGAGGGCCAGGGCCTGGAGTGTGAATGCCCCCAGCGCGAGGTCTACCTGGATGCCTTTGAGATTATGAAATACCCCCTGACTTACGCCCAGTACCAAACGTTTATCGACGCCTGCCCCGACTATAAGCCCCATTGGGTTTGGCAGGATGATACATTATTTGCACCGGATAAAGCCAACCATCCGGCGATTTATATCTCCTGGACAGACGCGCAAGAATGTGCCCGGTGGCTGACTCGGGAAAGCGGCCGGGAGTACCGGCTGCCCACTGAAGCCGAGTGGGAAAAGGCGGCGCGAGGTACCGACGGGCGCGTGTTTCCCTGGGGTGACGAGTTCGCCACAAACAAGTGCAATACAAACAAAAGCGGGATTGGTGAGACAACGCCGGTGGATGCCTATCCCGCAGGCACCAGCCCCTACGGCGCCATGGATATGGTCGGCAACGTATGGGAATACTGCGCCGATTTGTTTGATTAGTATTACTACGAAAAGGGCGAGAATCACAATCCTCAGGGACCGGCCGATATAGGAGGCCTTGAAACGCGCGTGTCGCGGGGCGGGGGATGCTATTCCCGGGTTTGCGCGCTGCGCCCACCGCATTGAAGAAGCAAACGAAGGTGGGTTCGATAGTAAGGGTGTTCGTTTTGCCAGGACGGTGTGATCCTCAATCCTTATATTATAGCCACTTGATTTTCTGAGAACCAAAAGACTAAACGAAAGGTAACACATGACTACTGTAGAGACTCTCTCCCAGGCCGATTTGCGGCGCGAAGCAGAGCGCTACCTGCCCGGCGGCGTCGGCGCCACCGGCAGATACAATCCGTGTTTGGGCTACGCGCTCGCTATACGGGCGGCGGAAGGGTGCCGCATCTGGGATGTGGACGGCAAGGAATACATCGACTTTAATCTGGCGCACGGGGCCGCTTTCTTGGGTTATAAACACCCGGCGACGCAGCGGGCGCTGGAGACGGCGCTGGAGGCGGGGGTGCTGGCGGGCTACGAGACCGAGGCGCACGTGGAGCTGGCGCGCAAGATCACCGAAATCATTCCCTGCGCCGAGCGGGTGCGCTACGGCAACACCGGCTCGGAGGGCACCATGGTGTGCGTGCGCCTGGCGCGGGCGTTTAGCAAGCGGCCCAAGATCCTCAAGTTCTGGGGGCATTTTCACGGGCTCTACGACTACATGATGTACAACTCCCACACGCCGCTGATCCCGGTGGAGCCGGGCAGCATCATCGCCCCCGAAGTCGAGTCGGCGGGGGTGCCCGGCGTCATCAATGATCTGGTGGTGGTGGTGCCGTGGAAAGACGAAGAGGCGTTGGAGAAGGCGCTGGCACAGCACGGCGAGGAGATCGGCGGCATTATCATGGAGCCGATCAACTACAACCAGGGGTGCATTGTCGCCGACAGCGTCTATATGCAAAAGGTGCGCGATTTGGCCAGTGCCAACGGCAGCGTGCTGATTTACGACGAAGTGCTGTCGGCCTTTCGCACCGGGCCGGATTGCGCCCAGGGCTATTACGGCGTCACCCCGGATCTGTGCGTGCTGGGCAAGGCGGTGGCCAACGGCGGCGCGGTGGTGGTGATTGCGGGCAAGGCGGAGGTTATGAATTTGGTGGGGCCGCTGGGGCCGGTGGGCCAGAGCGGCACTTTTACCGGCAACCCGCCGGCGATCATGACGGCGCTGGCCTCGGTGGACGAGGTGTGCACGCCCGGTTTTTACGACCACATCTACGCGGCGTCCGAAAAGATGTGCAGCGGGCTGGCGGAGCAGTTTGAGCGCGCCGGCATTGCGGCCCGGGTACAGGGGCTGGGCGGCCGCTTTGGCATTTTCTTTGGCTCCACGGACCCGGTAGAGCGCTTTGACGACACGCTCGACCGCGATATGGAAATGCGCTCGCGTTTTATTAAGGCCAGTGCCGACGCCGGTGTTTATTTTCACGACTACGGCGAGCTGGTGGCCGGGCACCACGGGGTGTCGGCTTCTCACACGATGGACGATATCGACGAGGCGCTCAATCGTACGGAGAGCGCGATCAAACAGCTTTGAGGTGGCGGCAAGCGAATATGATCAACTGAATGTGTGGAAGTTGAGATGCGGCGGAAGTAGCTATTCGATTACAGCCGCCTGAGCAAATCGTCGTATTCATCGTGAGGGCCAATCCAAAACCAGTACATGTGATCCTCTTCTCGCAGTCCCAGTGCCCGATAACCTAGGCCAACACGAACGGAGAAGATGGGCTGTCGTTGGCTTACCTGTTTGAATTACAGGCTGTTGTGGTGGGGATTCGCACGCCAGATGGCATAGGACCGTGCCGCTTGCTCTTGGACGGAGTCAGGCAATCGCTTGAGGCATCGCCTGAATTCCTCCGTTACACTCGACTTCACTGCTGCGGGGTGCCGGGCGGAAACACATCGTCAAGAGGGGCGGTATCTCCGGCGGCAATCTCCCGCCGTACTCCTTCGCCAAACGGTCCCACTGATTGTCGGTAGTGGATTCAAAGCGCGCCGCCCATGTCTTCTCATCTTCCAAATCAGCCAAAATGCGCGAAGCAATAGTGTCTTGCTGGTCGACGGGTAGCTTTTCTATTTCTTCTATAGCCCGCTGAAGTAGCTTGGTCATCTCATCTGTCCTCTTGATACTGGATGTGGTTCTCTACCCAATCACATCTATCGCCTATTTATCAAAGTAATGTATCTATATGTCTACTTCAAGTAGATGTATTGGGGGATTTGTTCAGTAAGCCACAGATTTCTTTACGAGTGATTACTTATTTCCTAGCGGGCTGACGGCGCGGTGGAACCAGCTGGACGATGGCGGGCTGCGGCACGGCGTTGGGCTGGACGCGGTCGGGGTCGAGCGACGGCAGGGCGTCGATCCAGGCGTTGATGGCGGCGATGTGGTCGGGGTCGAGTGTGTTGGGGATGACGGTGTAGCCGCACAGGTCAAATAGATATTCCTCCATCGGGTTCATTGTTTGGACCTTGCGCGGTTTATTTGCCATCTAGGATGGAGTCCAGAATCTCAGGGGTAAGGCCTCGTTTATCAGCTATACGCCTCATTTCTACTACCTCATCACTGTTTTGAGCAATGGCGGTTAGCATAAAAAGATTTTGCGGATTTGTTATAGTTAACGAGATCCTTTCCCCTGAAGTCTCACCTTGTAGTTGCCGCGGTCTTCATCGAAATCTAGCTGAATGAGTCCTTCTGCTTGAGCGTCCTCCATCAGGTCTACAAACGTCTGATATCCATAGTGTCTCTCTTTGAAACCCGGATCGAGTCGCCGCAAGGTCTGTTTGACCAATGACCCCCAAAGTGGGTCGTAGTCGCTTTCCAAAGAGGCGACGACCTGAACCACTTTTTCTATGGCTTCATACTGGCTTGCTTCTCTGTCTTTGCGTTTGCGCTGGGGGCTTTTGAGCTTTGCCACTTCTACAACAAGATCATCGTAATAGATGAACTCGTCGCAACTACCGATCAACAATTCCGAGGTGGATTTTCGAACGCCACAGCCAATAACTCTTCGATCGTTTTCCTTCAGTTTAGATGCGAGCGGCGAAAAGTCGCTGTCGCCAGTCAATAGTGCGAAGGTGTCGATATGTTGTTTCGAATAGCTCAGATCGATAGCGTCTACTACCATGCGGATATCAGCGCTATTTTTGCCACTCGTCCGGCTCTGGGGAATGTCGACTAACTCAATTCCAAAGGTGTGGAATTCTCGCACCGAGTCTCGGTAGCGGCTCCAATCACAGTATGCCCGCTTAAAGACAATCCGGCCTTTTTCCAGGAGTCGCTTCAACACCAGATCTATGCGAAATCGATCCGATTTGGTCTTGCCCACTCCCAGGGCAAGGTTTTCGAAATCGATAAATACCGCGATCAGAGATTCGTTTTCCATGTAGAGATTCTCTCGATGAATTCGCTATTTATGCCAGAGTGAAGTGGCCGTTTTACGCATACCATACCCGCCAATACGTCGAGCCCGCAGTTTATTGGGTGTCCCAGAGAAAGTCGTTTAGGCGTTGCCGCAGGACAGAGGGCCGGCATGGTTTTTCTCCTTTAGAGATTTGCGCCAGGTCCTTCTCCGCTTCTTGGAGGCCAATCTCAACGGTTTTCAAGAGGCCGTTTAGCAATTTATCCATTCTTCGCGTGTGCTCAATGGAGGCACAATTCTCGTACTCCCGAATGAGCGTCTGGGTTCGATTTCTCAGGGGGGTCAATGCCGCTTTTGTTTTCTGTGCTTCGGCTTTGGCCTTGGCCTTTAGTTCGGCCGTGGCTGCCCTCTTTGAGATGATTGCCGCTTGCTTCTCTGCGGCTTCGGTGGTCTTGGTTTCGACCATTGATTCGACCTCCCTGTAATGAGTTGAAATGCCGCCATTCCCAGCGGAAATACCTTAGGCCCAGGGGTAGAAAATAGATCCCGGGTGGGTCTGTTTCGGTGTTGCGTGGAGAATTTACAGGTACTGCGCCAGAAAGCGTTGCAAAAAGTCCGAGTTTCTCTGGCGGGTTTACTCTACGGTTTTAAGGCGGGTATACAGTTGGAAATTGTCGAGTATAGTGTGGATGTGAACCTCACCGCCTGCATTTCCAGCAAAACGCGGGACGGACAATTTTTTTTATTGGATAGCTCTGCGGAGAGGGAGTTAACGGCCATTTCGGACTCACTCTTGTCAATTATACCAAATATCAATAAGCGCCACGTCCGACGCAAGTTCTCATCCCACCGACCGCAATACTTCCAACGGCGGACTGTCGTGAATGCCGCGGCTGCTGAGCAGGCCGACCGCAACGGTCAGGCCGCTGACCACTACCACGACGAGCGCCAGGGGTATGAAGGGCAGCACAAAGGGGATATTAAAGACGAATTGCGTCAGCGCCCAGGTGCCGGCCACGGCCAACCCCAGGCCGGTGAGTGCCGCCAGAGTGCCCAAAAAGAAATACTCCAATGTCATGATTTTGACGACCTGGTGGCGCACCGCGCCCAGGGTGCGCAAAAGCACACTTTCTTCGATGCGCTGGTAGCGGCTGCTGGTGATGACGCCGAGCAAAACCAATAAGCCGGTGGCGACGCTGAACAACGCCATAAAACGGATCACCAGGGTCACCTTGTCGAGCAGGGTGGTGACGGTGTCGAGGATGAGTTGCAGGTCGAGGGCCGAGACGTTAGGAAAGGGATCCATGAGGGCGCGCTGCAGGGCGGCGCTGGCGGCGCTGGTGGCGCTGCGCAGGACAAAGACGTGGAATTTGGGCGCCTCTTCGAGCACGCCGGTGGGGAAGAGCACCAAGAAGTTGGGGCGGATGCGCTGCCAGTTGACCGAGCGCATGCTGCCGATGACGGTGGGGGCGGG
>CAXGRO010000383.1:0-5878 GCA_964012055.1 uncultured bacterium | reverse complement strand
CGGCGAATTTGCGCGCCCGCCGCTGCAACTCGCCGTTGTTGGGGTCGGCGAGGCAGAGGTGGTAGAAGAAGATGTCGCTTTCGCAGATGTGGAAGACGTCTTCGCCGCGGTGGTATTCGTTGTGCACGGTGCCGCAGCGACTGAGTTGGCGAGTGACGCCCTCCCAGCCGCGGTGCGCCAATTCGATGAGGTGGGCGCCGCCGCCCATGAGGTAGAGCAGGGGCCAGTTGAAGTAGGGCTCGTAATAATCGTCGGGGCTACTGCCGCCCCACTCGTCGTCCCAGATGAACTCGCCGTTGGGACGCACGTAGCGCTCGACAAAGGGGTGAACGCTTTGCTCCATGGCGTGCAGGAGGTGGCGTTGTTGTACGGCCCAGGAGGGCGGTTGGGTTACGGGGACGGTGGCGCGTATGGTTTGCACGGTGGACCTCGGCTTTGTGGTGTGGGTTACCAGGTGCGATCCTTTAGGAAGTCTTGAATGGCGCTCTTGGGGACCGGGAGTTCGTCTATGTGGTCTTCGAGCCATCCAGAGAAATCCTTTTCGATGTGGTCGGCCCAGCGGCCGTCGATTTCGCCGGGCAGGTAGGTCCCCTCGCTGAGGCGCGTTTTGCCAAAGATGTCGCGCAGGTGGACGATTTCGGCGGTAGTGACGGTTTTTTCGGCCAGGTAGGGGGGGATGAAAACAACGGCGTCGCCCTTGCCCAGCACCACGTCGCCGGGCATTACGGTGCAGCCGCCGATGCGGGTGGGGCAGTTGAGGCCGGTGAGCATGATGGTGGGGGAGGCGATGGAGGGGTGCCAGCCGCGCACGAAGCAGGCGAAGTCGTCGAGCTCGCGAATGCCTTCGATGTCGCGCACCGAGTTGTCGTGTACGACGCCGTTGCCCGACTTGGCTTTGATGGAGGCGGCCAGGTTGTCGCCGATGATGGCGCCTTTGTCGATTTTGCCGTAGACGTCGGCCACGTAGACGTCGCCGGGCACCAGCATGTTGATGGCCCAGTGAATGTGGTCGCCCTCGTGTCCCCCCTTTTCGCCCTGCTCGTCGAGGGCCTGGCGGCAGTCGGGGCGGCGCGGCATGAAGGTTGCGGTGACGGCGCGGCCGCAGAGGACTTGGCCGGGGTGGGTGTTGATAAAGCCGTTTTCAAATTGGAATTCGTAGCCGGCGCCGTTGCAGCTGCCCCACACCTGGGTGAGGGTGACGTTTTTCATGCGTTCTATTATGTCGTCGGGGACTTTGGGGCGGCCGTCGGGGAAGCGTTCGCCGGTCCATTCTTTGGTGTACTCTATTAGGTATTCTTTGGTGAAGCTGCCTACTGGGCTGCGGTCGTAGATGTCGGTGGGCATGGGTTGCTCCTGTTTGTTGGTTGATATGGATTAAATAAAATGGGCGTTGACGGTGTAACGCGATTTGGAGGGGCTCCCTCGCTCATGGCGCTCAACTCTTCGAGTTGGCGGACCTTCGGTGCTCGTCCGGCTCCTGCCGGGCTCCGAGGTCAAAGGCCCTGTCCGCTGTCCTGCGGACAGGGCCTTTGAAATCCGCTCTGGGACCCCCTCCAAATCGCTCAATGTACGTTTACGATAATTTATCGCATTTCGTATAGTAACTCCGGAATGTACTAGGCCGCAACAAGTACGGGATATCAACTAGCGGCCGATGCGCAAACAGCTAGGGTAACAGGCCAAAATTTGAGACGAGACGCAGGCATTATAAACGGACTTTTGGAGGAGATGGTCAAGCAAAGGTAGTACAAATTGCATCCTGAAAAGCGTAGATTCCAGGTAAACGACCGCTGAGCGGAATGGGGGTGATCTCTCGCTCATTCCGCGTTCCAGGCAAACGTCCATTTATACATCCCAAGCCTGATAACGCGCCACGGCCAGCTCGTTTAACTCATCGCCGCCGGCCTCGACAATTTCCATGCGGAGAGTAGTTTCGAGTACATCGTCGGCATTAACGTCGCGGCCGAAGAGGTGGAAGTATTGGGAGTTGTGGTAGCCGTTGTAGCCCGACAGACCGATGCAGCCGGTGCGGCGGGCCATGGAAATGATCGACATGGAGGGGCCGAAGCGGTGTTGCTGGGTCATCAGTGGGAGGGCGTAGTTGGGGCCCAGGCGCCATTCTAAGGCCGATTTGGTCAGCCAGCGGCCGTCGCAGAAAATTTGCCGGGCGTCGTCGTCGCGGGGCCAGGCTTCGTCGTTGAAGGTGCCGCACCAGGCGGTCTCGTACCAGCGCAGAGAAGCGGCCGGGTTGACGTTGGTGTCTTGCAGGGCAAAGCGGGGGGTGTGGTAGGGAGTGAAGTAGCTGGCGATGAAGAGTTCGTAGGCCCGGTACGCTTGTTGGGGTTCGGCTTTGATGTGCATTTCGATGGCGAGTTGATCGGCGAAAATGCGGTAGCGCACCTGGAGGCGGGCGTTGTTGTCTGCGGTTGGGTCCCACTGGACGACGGCGTCTTGTCCGTCGGCGGAGACGGTGGACGGGCGTTCGCGCACGAAGTCTATCTGGCGCGCGTCGGCGGCGGCGCGGTAGATGTTGAGATAGGCGAAATTCGGACCTTCTTCGAGGTGGAAGTGGGTGCCGTCGGTGAGGCGTAGGCCGTTGCTGCCCAGAATGTTGACGTTCCAGTCGCCCATTGGGGATTGGAGTACTTGAGGTGGGGTGTGTGGCGTGAAAGGCATGAGGTGGACTCTTTCTATAAGTAGGGGGATGGTCGGCTGAGATTGCTCGAAAGTTTTGAGATTATAAATGGGCTACTTTAGGTAGTCAAGGTGAACCGGATATCTTGACAGTGATTTGTAAAAGCGCCTTTTATTTGTTTGAGATCTTATCCGTTCCAGAGACGAATTTTCGCTTTCTCTAAAAAGGAAAAAATACCATGATGAAAGTTGCCGTTTGGGGTCGCGACCTCAACGACTCGTACCTGCGCCGGATGTCCCAATTGGGCGCCGATGCCGTCGACGGCCTGCCCATCCCCAACGAGCCGGGCAAGGGCTACTTTGACCTGGACGAGGCGTTGAAGATCAAGAAGGAGATCCACTCGTGGGGTATGGAGATCAACCGCGTCAGTCTGCCCTATATGTCGGAGAATTATATGGACGACGGCGACGGTGCCGAAGCAGAGCTGGAGGACTGCTGCCAATCGCTGCGCGTGATCGGCGAGGCCAAGATGCCGTTGGCGCGGGTGGGCTTTGCCCGCGATGTCTACCAGTGGATGCGGCGCAATTACAACGCCGTGCACCGGGGCGGTTACGTGTACCGGGGCGAGGGGCTGTCGGACAATTTGACGCCGCCGTCGCAGGAAGAGCAGGAGATCTGGTGGCAGCGGGTGTGCCACGCCTACGAGAAGCTGGTGCCGATCGCCGAGGAGTACGGGGTGCGGCTCATCATGCACCCTTCCGACCCGCCCAGCCCCGACGCGCCGTTTGGCGGGCTGGGCTATCACCGCTTGATCGACGCCTTTCCCAACCCGTGCGTGGGGTATCTCTATTGCTGCGGCACGCGCGCCCAGGCTGGGGGCCAGTCGCTGGTGCTCGACGAGATCCACAACTACGGGCGCAAGGGCCGCATTTTTATGGTGCACTTTCGCAACGTGCGCGGCAGTTTGGCCACGGCGCGGGCCTTTGAAGAGGTGATGCTCGACGACGGCGATATGAATATGTTTAAGATATTGCTGGAACTCGACCGCGTGGGCTTTGACGGTTGTTTGCAGCCCGATCACTGCCCGCGTTTGGAAGGGGATGACGACGCGGCGGTGCAGGGAGTAGCCTACGCGGTAGGATATATCAAGGCATTGCTGGCGGCGCTGGCCGCTATTAAATAACAGCCAGGGTTTATGTCTAAAAGGAAAGCAAGAACATCACCCGAAGCGGACGTGCGCGAGCTATATGAGGAATCGGCCGATTCGTATGCCGCCATGATGGATGCCGAGATAGACCTCCCCGTCTACGCCGACATTCTGGGGCGGTTGGCCGGGCGCATTGGCGCTCTTGCGGGGCCGGTGGTAGACACCTCGTGTGGATCGGGGCATATGCTGGCGCGGTATCGCGAGCGCTACGATGCCCAGCGCGCACTCCTGGGCATAGACTTGTCGCCGCGCATGGCGGCCATTGCGGGAGATAAACTGGGTGTTGACGTGCAGATATTGGTTGGTGACATGCGCGACTTGGGAGAAATTGAGTCCGGCACAGCGGCCGCTGTGCTGAGTTTTTTTGCCCTGCACCATATCGGCCCCGAAGAGGTGCTGGCGGCGCTTGGGGAGTGGCATCGCGTTTTGCGGCCCCAAGGGCAATTGGTGATGGCTGCCTGGGAGGGCGAGGGCGCGATTGACTACGGCGATGTGTCGGATGTGGTAGCGCTCAGGTATACCAGAGACGAGATCGTCGTCTGGACGCAAGAAGCGGGGTTTGTCGTAGACCGATGTGTCGTCGAGCCGGTGGAAGAAATTCCAATGGACGCCGTTTACCTGGAAGGAACCAAGAGGTAGTGGCACAAATAACCGATAAGATGTTGAATCTGGCGCGCCGCGGCGATCTGGATGGAGTGCGCGCCGAACTGGATGCCGACCCGGATCTAGTCAAAGCGGCTCTGGGGGGCCACGGACGCACGCTGTTGTGGGAAGCGGTGTGTTTTGGCCGCGCCGAATTGGTGGACTTTCTGCTCGAACGCGGCGCCCCAGTCGACGCCTGCGGCCGCCACCGCTCCGAGTCCCTTGTGATGTTGACGCCCCTGGGAGTGGCGCGCTGGCGCGGGCGGGATGAACTGGCGGCCAAGTTGGCAGCCCACGGGGCGCAACTCGACGTCTACAACGCGGCTTTTTTGGGGGATTTGGCGGTGGTGCGGCAATTTGTAGAGGCGGATTCGATTGTAGTTAACCGAGCGTTACCTCAGGATGAAGTGTGGGAGACGATGCTCCTCCACTTTGTCGCCAGCGGCGAGCAATTGGAAGTGGCGCGCTTTTTGTGCGAGCGCGGCGCCGACGTAGTAAGCCAAGGCCCGTTGTTTCTCGATACTGCCGCCCGGCGCGGTAATCGGGCGCTGGTGGAACTCTTTCTCGACTGGGGCGCTCGGGCAGAAGACTTGACGGTCTTTTCGGTAATGGTGGGCGGCAACGCTGGGGAATTAATGCCCCTCTTTGTAGAGCGCGGACTGGATGTCAACGGCGATAACTTTGGCCATCCGGCGCTAGTCTACTGCTCGCGCGGCGACAAAGGGGAACACCCCGATTGGATTGAGGCGCTTGTGGCGCACGTCTTGTTAAACGCCGGCGCCGACGTCAACGCGCGCAACAACGCCGGGCGCACGCCGCTGCGCGAGGCGCAGTCCAAGAAGCGGCACGACATGGCGGGGTTGCTGACCTTTCGCGGAGGCGAAGATGCTGAAAGAGATGAGATCGCGGTTTTTGATCGACGCCACTGGGAGCGCATGGCAGAGTAAGGTTAAAAAGACTGTCTTCCCACTAGTCATTTTCATAGGCCAGCGCGCAGCTGGCCGGCGTGCCGTCGGCCTCGACAAACACCTTGCCGAATTCTTCCTTTGATACAGAATGTGTTGTCTCCCCGCGATACTGAAATTGCAGGGCGCGCCGCCGCTCTGCCGTGCGGTTGGGCGGGGTTTGGTGCGGCAACATCGCCGAGAAAAACAGGACGCCGCCGGCTTTGAGCGGGACGGGCACTGCCTGGGTTTTGTCGATGCGGTCGGACACGATCTCGCAGTCGATGGTGTGGTGGTGCTTGAGGGCGCCCAGGGTGTGGCCGCTGGGCAGCACGTGCATGCAGCCGTTTTCTTCAGTGGCGTCGTCGAGCGCGATCCAGGCGGTGGCCAGCTTTTCTAGGGGCAGCCAGTTGAAGTAGGCGTTGTCCTGGTGCCACGGTTTTTCCGAGC